>JBIOYF010000342.1:0-14962 GCA_044870035.1 Dehalococcoidia bacterium | reverse complement strand
TGGCGCTTCGGGCCGCCGGACGCGCCGCTCGATTATCCGCTGGGGAAAGCGGCGCGCCACTGGCTCGCGCGCACGCTCGGCCCGCGCGAGCTGGCGCACGGCATCACGATCAACGCCGTCGCGCCGGGCCCGATGGCGTACATCTCATTCGAGGAAGCACTGCGGCTTGTCAACGGCGGCAGCGCGTCGAGCGGGCCGACGCAGCAGGATGTGGCCGATGACGTGGCATTCTTGTGCTCCGAACGCGCCAGTGAGATCACGGGCATGGTGAGGCCGATCGCCGGCCAGCGCGACGTGTAGTGGCCAGGAAACGTAGCTGAGGCTTTCCAGCCTCGGCACAGCCTGTAGCTGTAGTGGCGACCTTTAGGTCGCCGGTGGCGCTTCAGAAGAGGGGGCGCCGCCGGTCGCCCGATGAAGCGCCGATCGCGCACTGTCGAACGCCATCCACGCGCCGCCGGCGACGGCCAGCGCGAACGCCGGGTAGAGCGGCACGTGGTAGCGCGGCTCGGCGAGAAACGCGACGTGGAAGAGCGTCCAGAAGACGAACACGCTCGCGAG
The DNA here is from genome assembly GCA_044870035.1 of Dehalococcoidia bacterium. GTDB lineage: Bacteria > Chloroflexota > Dehalococcoidia > DSTF01 > RBG-16-68-14 > JBBDXS01. Next base: position 14,404 of record JBIOYF010000342.1, on the reverse strand, counting down.
CAGCACGCGCTCGGGCTTGCGCCGGAGCCACAGTGGCAGCGAGACAACCGCCGCCAGGAATAGCGTGTAGTAGGCAACGTCGAAGACGTTCCGGAGCGCGTCGTCCAGGCCGTCCGGCCTGAGCGGCGTCGTGCCCAGCGTCGTGATCCAGGGGATGATCTCTGCGTCGGAGCGGTAGAGGTTCCAGAGCTTCAGCTTCGTCAGCTCCAGCTCGCGCACCGGATGCGTGAGCGCGTAGCCGATCGCGAGCCGCGTATAAGCGCGGTAGGCTCGCACCTCGCGGTCCGGGTTGGCCATCGAGTGCTGCATGTCGTAGCCGTCGACCTTGTCGTGCGTCCACTTCGTCGTCCCGATCGATTCCGGACCGTGGCCGACGCGCAGCGCCGCGCCGGAGTTCGTCGAGATCGGGATGAACGCGTGCATCTCGACGGCGTTGCGGCCCGTCCACGGCGCGATGAGCACGAGGGCCGCGAGCAGCGCGAGCCCCGTCGATCGGACTGCGGGGCGCCAGCCGTCGCGCGCGAGCCAGTAGGTGGCCGCGACAGGAAAGAGCACGATGCCCTGACCGCGCGTCAGGCACGCCAGCCCCGCGAGTACGCCGAAGCCCGCGTACACGAGCCAGGGACGTTCTCCCGGACGAACGGTGAGGAGGAGTAGCGCGGCGACGAAGATCAGCGTGAACAGCGGCTCGGGAAAGAGCAAGGGCATGCCGGCGATCACGTTCGGAAAGACGGCGAAGATACCGGCGGCCAGCAGCCCAGCGCGCTGGTCGAAGATCGATCTGCCCAGCAGGTAGACGATCGGCACGGAGAGCGCGCCGAGCAGGGCGTTCATGACCTGCGCGGGTGTGAAGCCGGCGCCCGTGATCTTGAACAGCGCGGCGAGCACGAACGGATAGCCGGGTGGCCAGAACGCCGTCGGCTTGCCCGGGCCGGGGATCTCCCCGAAGATCGGGTCAGGGTTCGCGACGAAGCCGTGGCCGTGCGCCAGGTTCGACGCAACCACGTAGTACCAGTGCGGGTCGCCGCCCAGCGGCAGCGTGTTGGTGTAGAACACCCAGACCAGCCGCAGCGCCAGCGCGAGGAGCGTGATCGCGCCCAGCCAGGGGGCGACGGCCGGGATGCGCAGACTATCGGTCCGCCAGCGCGGAAGAGAGACGCCGAGCGCCGGGAATGCGCGCATCATGTTCGTCAGGCAAGGCGGGCTACGTCGGCCCCGGCGTGTCCGCCGCCCGCAGGTGCACCGGCACGCCGTTCGAGCTCGCGGGCCGGCGGGCGACGGCGTACAGGTGCGCCCACGGCTCGAACAACGGGACCTTGCCGAGCAGCAGCATTGGCGGATGCAGCAGCCGCAGGCCGTTTCGCAGGAACGTGCGGTGGTCATAATAGTAGTTGATCAGCCGGTTCAAGACGTACTTCGCGCTCAGGCGTTTGCCGTGCTCGATCTCGAGAAACACGATCTCGAAGCCCGCCTGCTCCAGCGCGAAGCGCAGGCTCTGCCGGCTGAAGAACGAAACGTGCTCCACGTTGCGGTAGCCGAACCAGCGCTTGCCCATCGCGCGCGCGACGAAGCCGTCGGCCGCCGGCGTCGTTACCATCAGAACGCCGCCGGGCCGCAAGATCCGCAGCAGCTCCCTGGCAAGCTCGGCCGGATGCGGGTCGTGCTCGATCGTCTGGAAGATCGTCACGATGTCGAACGAGCTGCTCGGCGCCCCGTAGTCGTAGAGACTTCCCACCGCCACGTCCAGCCCCAGACGTTGCTGCGCGTACTCGGCCGGAACCGGCGAGAGATCGACGCCCGCGACATCGTAGCCGCGCTGGCGCGCCGCGTCGAGGAAGAAGCCCGCGCCGCAGCCGACGTCCAGCAGCCGGCCCGCCGCCTGCTGCCACTGCAGGTCGTCCAGCTTGCTCTTGAAGTAGGCACGGTAGGTCTCTTCATCCTCCAGGCAGGCGTTGAAGAACGGGTGGACCGTCTCCTTGTTAATCGACACGAGGTCGTCCAGCGTCAGCATGGGCGAAAGCGCCCGCAGCCGGCAGCCGGCGCACTCGACGACGTTGCGCTGCTTCGCGCCAACGATCATCTTGTAGCCGTCGCCGCCGCAGAGCGGACAGCAGTACGCCGTTGTCGCGACGGGTCCTGCGTGCCTGGAAGGTCTAGTGACGGTGGCCAGAGCGCTACCTCCTGTAGTTTGCGCTGATTATGAACGAAGGCAGCCGCTAATGGGAAGGCTCAGCGCCGGCCCCGCCAGCGTTCGAGTAGCTCTCGGGCCGCTCCAGATTCGACCGCGGAGCGCGCCTGCTCGATGCTGGTGGCGACATCAGTAGCGCGGGCCGCGAGGTAGATGCGAAAGCCCGCGTTGAACAGGACAAGGTCCCGCCACGCCGGCGACGCCTCGTTCTGCAGCACTTCTGCCGTCACCTGCGCGCTCCGCTCCGCTGTCGGCGTCAGCGATAGCTCATCAGCGGGCAACGGCGTCAGGCCGAAGTCGGCCGCGCTGATCCGGTACTCGTTCATCGATTGATCGGCGCACTCGATCACGCGCGCGCCGCGATTCGTGGGCAGGTCTTCGTTGCCCTCCATGCCCTGCACGAGCGCCGTCTTGCGGAAGCCTAGGCCGGTCAACGCGCCGCCCAGCTTGTCCAGGTACGGCACGTGTGTCAGCCCGATCAGGTGGTAGGGCGCGTCGGCCGGGTCGTAGATCTTCTCGACCATGTTGAGCGGGCTGCGCAAGGCCAGCTCCCCGCGCAACGACTTGATCGATACCAGGTCGGGCGCGAAGTGCGCCTGGCGCAGGTAGCCGATGCCAATCTGCTCGATGCTGCGCGCGACCGCTTCGGGCGGCTCTTCGGTAACGACGCTGAGCTGCTGCAGCACGTCCGCGATCGTGTAGCCGTGCTTCGGTGGCATGCCCGGCTCGCCGTGCAGCAGCACCGGCACGCCGCAGGCCGCGGCGACGATCGACGCCGCGACAGTGATCGAGACGGTGCGTACGCGCCCGTCGTACGGCGTACCGACATCGAGCAAGCCTTCGACAGCGGGATGGATCGGCCGCGTCGTCGCCCGGCCGCGCACCGCGTCGACGAAGCCGAGCAGCTCGTCCGGCGTCTCGCCCTTGTAGCGCTGCAACAGCAGGAACGCGCCCGCCTGCGCGGGGGTCGCGCGGCCGTCCAGGATCAGGTCGAGGCAGTAGCGCGCCTCCTCGCGCGTCAGCGAGCGGCCGGCCGTCGGCCCCTGGCCGAGGTCGCGCAGCAGCGGCTTGATCGCTTCAGGATCGACCGTGCTTTCTTGCTCCGGCACGCTGTGATCCTATCGAGAGCGCTGTGGCCGGGTCTACCTGCTTGGGAACGCTACCCTCGCACGCAATAGAGGTAGCGCACCTTCGCCAGGTCGGACGGCAGAGGACGCGGGCACGCCGAATCATCGGCCGGGCCTTCCATCACGGCGAACACCGTGAACGTCCGGCGGTCCGAGAGATAGTAGTAGGCGGCCTCGCTGTTCGGGTCTCGGGGCAGCACGCCCACGATCTCCTCCAACACGCAGCCGGAGTCTGCCGGATAGCGACAGAGGCTCTGCAACCCGAGCGCCTCAGGGTAGCTGCCGTGCGTCTGGCGATACTGCTGCAGCGCCGTGGCGATGATCGCCAGGTCCTGCCTTCGTCGCTCGTCCCGCGCGGGCGAGTCGGCCCCTCCCTCTGGCGTGGCAGTCGGCGTCGGCGTCGGCAGGTGGAGGTCTTTCGCCTTGGGGGCCGGCGGGAAGCTGCTCAGCGGCACGCCGATCGCGCTCTCTGCGCTGAATCCGTAAGGCGCCAGCGCCGGGATCTGATAGGTGGCAACGTAGACGGCGCGATTGGGATACTCCCGGAAGAGCTCCGCTAGATGCTCCGGCATGTTCCGAGCGATCACATAATCTCCGTCCAGCGTCGGCGAGTTGAGCCAGAAGACCGTGCCGTAACACTGCCAGTTCGGGCACTCATCGACCAGGATCAGGGCATTGTCCAGGTGCGCGTCCTCGATCGTCTTGATCAAGCGGTCGTCCGCTCCGTTGAAGCTCTGCAGCGCCACCGCCTGCTCGGGGACGAAGTCGGCCCGCCAGCCGACATGCCGGCTCAGCAGCCAGCCCGAGATCGAGCTGCCGATCAGCGCGCCGACAACCGCGTAGACGGCCAACCGCCCCGCCCAGCGCGGCGCTCTGTCCGTGCCGCTCAGCGTCCGCCGGAAGAGTGCTGCGCCGCCGGCCATCAGATCGGCGGCGCGGTGCGCGCCGCGCGCCGTGAGCAGCATGAGAAACGGCGTTGCCGGGTACCAGTATCTGGGTCCGTACATGGTGCCGTGCCCGACAAAGAACGTGTACGCGCCGATGAGGAAGACGGCGCAGGCCAGCGCGAAGTAGTCCCAGGCGTTTCTCGTCGCCAGGCCCAGCAACGCCAGCACGAACATCACGCCGATCCATTGCGGCCAGCCGTTTAACACCAGGAGCAAAAACGTCAGCTGGACCTGTTCGTTGAGCACGCCGTTATTCACACTGTTCTTGCCCCCGAAGCCCACTTCGCTTGGGAAGCCCGCGGCCGCGTAGCCGGTCGTGAGCGGGTCTCCCCGCGTCGCAAGGTTGTACAGCATGTACGCGCCGAACATCAGCGCGCCTCCGACGACGAACCCGCCGAGCCTCAGCGCGCTGGCCCGCCGGTCGGCTTGAGGAGCGAGCCGGAAGAGCAGGAAGCAACCGAGAGGAACCACGAGCGCGAGGGCGGAGAGCGACTGCGTGTTGAACAGCAGGCCGAAGAACAGCCCGGCGCCAAGCCCGTACCAGAACGGGCGCCGGCCTGTCGCGATGATGAGCAACACGCACATGAGCAGATAGAACGCGGCGGTGTTGTGCGACATGAAGTTGCTCGAGGTCATGAAGAAGAACGGCGACGAGGCGAAGAGCAGCGCCGCCAACAACCCCGTGCTCGCGCCGTACATCTTGCGGCCGATCGCGAACGTCAGGAAGATCGCCGCCGCTCCTAAGAGGGGAGGAACGATCCACATCGCTCCGATAACCTCTCCGATCGCGAGCACCAGCGGATGCCCGAATGGATAGACGCTCGCCCACTTGCCGTGCACGGCGACGACGAACGGCGGGTTGGCGATATCGAAGACCTCGATGACGGGCGGCGCGGGCGCCGCGACCCGTCCCGATGCTAGGATCTTGCCCTGAAACACGTATGAGACGTCGTCCTGCACGTGCGGCGCACGGTCGGTGTAGTTCGAAATGAGAAAGGCTGTCACACCAAGGGCGGCAACGCTCAGGCCAACAGCGGCAACGTAGAAGAGCGGGGCCAGACGTTCGAATGGCAGTGTTTTGCCGGCCCACAGGACGTCCACAAACTGCAGGACGGTAACCAGCACCAGTCCGGCCAACAGCAGGAGCGCTACATAAGGATACGGCCTCAGGAGCATCGCGAACATCGATCGGAAGGTGTGCGGCAGGTCAGGGAACGGCTGGCCGCCGGTGTAGCTCGTTACAATCTCACCGTTTCCGAGCAGCGCCAGGTTGCTGTCGTACTGGCGGAAGGGGCGCAGGCTGTATACGACGCCCGTCGTAGCATCCTGCGCGCGCAACATGACCGACGCGCCGTTCACGTTCTTGAAGTCGACGTCGACGATCACGTCTGACCACTCGCGGTTAGCGAGCAAGATCGATCCATCTAGCCGCACGTCTAGGACGCCGTGGTCGTTGACAGCGTAGCCCGCAGCCATCGTCCAGTTGTCGCCGAGGCCGCGCGAGAAGTCGTCTTGGAACAGCACCTTGCCGGACGCGGCGTCCGTCACGCGGATCCGGTCGATCCCGCGCGGTTTCGGGAGGCTCGGGATCTTCTGCGTGTTCTCCACCGCGAGCGCGATGCCTCCCGCGGCCGGCGCCTTGTCGACGCGCTGCTTGCTCTGTAGCTTGCCGTCGACGAACGCCTCGAACGTGGTCCCGCGCGCTATCACGCGGACATGCGTCGTTTCGCCGCCGCGGCTCCAGACATATGCAGCGAGCAGCACGATGTTGACGGCCAGAAAGAGAATGAGGGGATAGCGAAGGCGAAAGAGGCGGCGCCTTAGCTGGGTCAGGCGCTCGGCCGCGAGCGCGCGCCGGTCAACCACCGGGCTCGCCGCGATCGTCGGCTCGCCGTCGCGTGATTCGCTCACGCTACGATACAGCTACGCGGACACGAGTCTGACGTCGCCACCGGCTACCCAGCTCCGGGTTGCTAGACGAAGCCCCGCAGGTTGATCGCTTCGGCGACGCGCTCCACAGCGATGCGATAGGCTGCGCGCCGCATCGTGATGCCCCGCTCGCGCGCTAGGTCACGGACGGTGCGGTAGGCGTGCAGCAAGATCCGTTCCAGTTCGCCGTTGACGCGCTCTTCTTCCCAGCGGAACTGCTGAATGTTCTGTGTCCATTCGAAATAGGAGACCGTCACGCCGCCGGCGTTCGCCAGAATGTCCGGGACGATCGTCACGCCGCGATCCGTCAGCGCGTCGTCCGCGGCCTCGGTGAGCGGGCGGTTCGCCGCCTCGAGGATGATCGGCGCGCGCACGGTTTGCCAGTTGTCCTCTGTGACGACGTCGCCGAGGGCTGCCGGGATCAGGACGTCGGTCTGGAGCGCCAGCAGCTCTTCGTTCGAGATGCTATCGGCGCCCGGATAGTCGTGGAGCGAACCGCCGTCGCGAACGAGCGCCTCCAGGCCGGCGACGTTGATCCCGTCCCGCCGGTAGATCGCACCCGACGCCTGGCTCACGGCAACGATGCGGAAGCCACCCTGGGCCGCCAGCCGCGCCGTCCACGAGCCGACGTTGCCGTAGCCCTGGATGGCCACCGCTGTCGATCCCGGATCGCGGCCGAGGTCTTTGCAGAGCTCACGCAGGATGATGTACACGCCGCGGCCGGTCGCCGCCTCGCGGCCGTACGAACCGCCCAGCGCCAATGGCTTGCCGGTGACGATGCCCGGGACGTAGCCGTTGCTCTGCCCGTAGGCGTCCATCATCCAGGCCATCACTTGAGCGTTTGTGCCCATGTCCGGCGCCGGGATATCGCGGTTGACGCCGATGATGTGCGCGATGTTCTGGGTGTAGCGCCGCGTCAGACGGTTGAGCTCTGTAGCGCTCATCGTGTTGGGGTCGCACTGGACGCCGCCCTTCGCGCCGCCTAGCGGCAAGTCGACGAGCGCGCACTTCCACGTCATGAGCGCCGCCAGCGCGCGCACCTCATCCAGGTCCACCATCGGGTGGTAGCGGACGCCGCCCTTGTATGGCCCGCGCGCGCCGCTGTGCTGCACACGATAGCCCGGGAACACGCGCACGCGCCCGTTGTCCATTCGGACCGGCACCTCCACGTGCAGTTCTCGGTAGGGCATGCGCAGCAGGAGGCGGATGTCTTCTCCCAGCCCCAGGTCATCCGCAGTCCGCTCGAAGAGCCGCACCACCTCCTCAAAGGTGGAAGCTGGACGCGAACCTGTCAATACCATGGCAGCCTCTCCCTTATCTAGCCGATGGCTGGTTCAGTCTACGCCCTCGGGATATTGGGGAAAAATAGGCTTCAGAATACACAATTACACGGCTAGCCATAACTGAGCTAGGGTGGTAGACTTTTCCCCGAATTCCGGGTAGGAAGGATATACCGGCCTGCGCCACCGTCGGCGGAATCTCAGGGAGGGAGAAAGCCGCTTGCTGAAGACGGTACAGTACCAGGGTAGACAGGGATGTCTGGTCATGCCCGAGGGAAGGGGACACTAGCACTCCGTCATGCGCCTCCTGATGTATAGCCAGGATGGCATGGGCTTAGGCCATCTTCGGCGCACCCACAACATCGCGCAGGAGATCCTGGCGCGCCAGCCGGACGCCCGGATTCTCGTCGTTGCCGATTCGCCGGTCGCGCCGTTCTTCACGCCCATCCCGGGCATGACCTTTCTCAAGCTGCAGACGATCGTCAAGGTCGGCGACAGCGAGTGGAAGAGCGGCTCGCAGCCGATCGACGAGGCGATCGAACTGCGCGGTCAGAAGATCGTCGATGCGTACCGCGAGTTTCAGCCCGACGTGATCGCAGTCGACCACATGCCGCTCGGCGCGCTCGGCGAGCTGAAGCCGCTGCTCGACACGGCCTCCGGAGACAAGCAGCGAGCGAAGCTCGTCCTCGGCCTGCGCGACGTGCTCGACAAACCGGAGACCATCCGCGACGTCTGGGATGACCTCGGCGCTTACGACTACTTGGAGCGGTACGACTCCGTCCTGATCTACGGCTGTAAGGACGTCTACGATGCCGAGGCCGCCTACGACCTGGCGCCGTACGCGCGAAACGTCACGTACTGCAACTACGTCGCCCACCGAACGGATGAGCAGCCGGCGCTCTCGCCGGAAGACCTGCCGTTCGTGCTGGTGATGGGCGGCGGTGGCGCCGACGCGTTTCCGCTGGCGAAGACGTTTCTCGATGCGATACCGCACATTCTGCAGACAAGGCCCGTTCGCGCGCTGATCATCACCGGACCGAACATGCCCGAGGCCGACCGGCAGGCGCTGATCGCTCAGGTCGCCGGCCAGCCGGTCGAGATTGAGACGAGCGTTGAAGACCCGACGACGCTGCTGCGGCGCGCCACGGCCGTTGTCACAATGGGCGGCTACAACAGCCTGGTCGAGGTGCTCCAGTGGCGCAAAAAGGCGCTGGTCGTCCCGCGCCGCGCGCCCAGCGGGGAGCAGCAGCTTCGCAGCCGCCTCTTCGCCGACCGCGGGCTCGTCCGCATGCTCGATCCGGAGGCGCTTGCGCCGTCGCAGCTCGGTGACGCGCTGCTCGCGCTCCTCGAAGACGATTCCGTACCGGTCGCCTCCAACGTGCCGCCACTGGATGGCGCGCAGCGGGCGGCCGCGCTGCTCCTCAACGGCCACGGCGCTGTCAAGGAGGACGCTCCCCAGGGAAGGCTCGCGGTCCCGAACTAAGCGAAGGAGGAGCACCGTCTTCGCCACCGGCAGAGCAGCCGGTGGCAGCTTGATCGAAGAAAGGTGATGGGCGTGCCGGTTCTGGGATATGTCATCCGGATGTTCCCCCAAGTATCCGAGACGTTCATCGCGAACGAAATCCTCTCTCTAGAACGCCTCGGCGTTTCACTGCGCATCTACTCCTACCGCCGGCCGCGAGAACGCGTTACGCACGAGTGCGTCCGGCTGATCCAGTCGCCGGTTACGTATCTGTCCGATCCGATCCAGAGCCACCTGCCGGAGCTCTTCGCCGCGCAGTTCGCTATCGCGAGCGCGGAGCCCCGCCGCTACGCCGCCGCGCTCCGGCACGTCGCGAGCGCATCGCTCGGCGACCGCAGCATCGAGCCGTGGAAGCGCCTGCTCCAGGCGGGCCACCTTGCGATGCTGCTCAAGCAGAGCGACGTCGAGCGCCTGCACGCGCACTTTGCCCACGGCTCGACGCACGTCGCGATGCTGGCGGGGATGCTGACCGGCCTGCCGTTCAGCTTTTCGGCGCACGCGCGCGACATCTACAGCAACGCCAGCCCGCGGCTGCTGCGCGAGAAGATCCGCGCTGCCGAGCTCGTGGTCACCTGCACGCGCGCGAATCAGCAGCACCTGCAGTCGATGGTCGAGCCGGCCGAGGGCGACAAGATCAAGCTGGCCTACCACGGCGCTGATCTCGTGAAGTTCGCGCCGGACGGCGAACAGCGGGACGAAGGACCGCCCGTGATCCTTTCGGCCGGCCGGCTGATCCAGAAGAAGGGCTTTGGAGATCTCCTGCAGGCGCTCCGTCTGCTGAACGACAAAGGCATCGCGTTTCGCGGCCTGATCGTCGGCGAGGGCCCGGAGCGTGCGCGGCTCGAAATGCAGGTCCGCGCGCTCGGGCTGGAGAGCGTCGTTTGGCTCCTTGGTGCGTGCTCGCAAGAAGAGCTGGTCGAACGCTACGCCGGCGCGACGGTCTTCGCGCTACCCTGCAAAGTGCTCGCGAACGGCGACCGCGACGGTATCCCGAACGTCCTCGTCGAAGCGATGGCGTCCGGCCTGCCCGTCGTATCAACGGCGGTCTCCGGCATTCCCGAGCTGATCGACAACGGCCTGAACGGGCTCCTCGTGCCGCCCGCCAACACGGCCGAGCTCGCCGCAGCGATCGAGCTGCTCCTGCGCGATCGAGAGCTGCGCGAGCGGCTCGCTCGCGACGCGCGCGCCACCGTAGAGGAGCGATTCGATTCAGTAACGTGCGCGCGCCGCATCGCCAGCCTCTTCCGTGCAGAAGCGGCGGCTCCGGTGTCGCCATGAGACGGGAAGGCAAGCGGGCTCGTAAGGAGCGCACTAAGAAGCGCGTCGGCAAGAAAGAGCAACCGCGCCTTTCCAGCGATGAGGGTCTGCCTGCACCCTACGTCATCCGGCGCCTGAGCGTCTTCGCACGCCCGCACTGGCCGGCCATCCTGCTGGCCTTGCTCCTCCTCTTCGCGCAGACGGGCCTGGACCTGCTGAGCCCCTGGCCGATGAAGTTCATCCTGGACGACGTGATCCTGGATCAAGGTCAGGTGCGCCATACCCTCACAGGCCGCCCGCTCGAAGTGCTCATCGGCGTTGCAATCGCCCTCGTGGTCATGGCGGCGATGGGCGGGCTGATCGCGTTGCTGGAAGCGTTCTTTGTCAGCCGTGCGAGCCGCCAGATCGTCTTCGACTTGCGCGCGGCGCTGTTCGACCACGTCCAGCGGCTCTCGCTCCAGTACCACAGCAACAAGCGCACGGGCGACCTGATCCAGCGCGTCACCAGCGATGTACGTTCGCTTAAGGACCTCTTTACCGACTCCGCGGTCAACGTCCTCCACAGCTTCATCTACTTCATCGGGATGACCGCTGTGCTGCTCTGGTTCGACTGGCAGCTCGGCCTCGCTAGCATGGCGGCTACTCCGGTCTTGCTCTTGCTGATGGTGTACAACACACGAACGATCCGGCGCTACAGCCGCGCCGAACGCGGCAGTGAAGGTGCGCTGACGTCAGTGCTGAACGAAACGCTGGGCGCCGTCCGCCTCATCCGCGTGTTCAATCAGGAGGACGAAGCACGCGAGCGCTTCACGCAGCAGAACATCCTGACGTCGGAGAACGCGTATCAGGCCAACCTTGCTACCGCCAAGTTCTCCTGGGTCGTGGACCTCGTCCGCGCGATGATCTCCGCGGCCGTCCTCGGCTTTGCGGTGCAGCGCGTTATCACCGGCAGCATGAGCCTCGGCGATATGACGATCTTTCTCTCCTACGTCAGCCGCTTCTACCGTCCGATCCGCACGACGATGAAGGAAGTGACCAACTTGAGCGCGACGATGGCCCGCGCGGAGCGCGTCGTCGACCTCCTCGACACGAAGGAGGGCGTGGTCGACCTGCCCGGAGCGCCACCGGCGCCACGCTTCCAGGGCGCGATCGAGTTCCGCAACGTCTCCTTCGGCTACGAATCAAAGCTCGTCCTGCAAGACATCAGCCTCTCCATCCCGGCGGGCAAGACAACCGCCGTCGTCGGCCCGACCGGCGTCGGCAAGACGACGCTCATCTCGCTCATCCCGCGCCTCTACGACCCGAACGAGGGTGTGGTCCTGATCGATGGGCACGACATCCGCGAGTTCTCCCTGAAGTCTGTCCGCGCGCAGATCAGTGTGGTGCTGCAGGAGTCCGTGCTCTTTCGCGCGAGCATCTTCGAGAACATTGCCTACGGGCGTCCGAACGCCACGCTCGATGAGATCATCGACGCGGCGAAGGCGGCCAACGCGCACGAGTTTATCAGCGCGCTCCCGGACGGCTACGAGACCGAAGTCGGCGAACGCGGCGAGACGCTCTCGGGTGGCCAGCGCCAGCGCATCGCCATCGCGCGGGCGATGATCCGCAACGCGTCGATCTTGATCCTCGACGAGCCGCTCGTGGGCCTCGACGCGGCGTCGGCGGACGCCGTCCTCGACGCGCTCGAGCGCCTGACAAAGGGCAAGACTGCGATCGTGATCAGCCACCTGCTCTCCAGCGTCCAGAACGCCGACCACGTGGTGATTCTCGAAGCCGGTCGCGTCGCCCAGGAGGGTTCGTTCCAGGAGCTGATCGCCGTCCATGGCCAGGATGGCGGTTTCATCCGCACGCGCGCCGCCGCCGTCCCGCCGCGCCCCGACGTCGCCGTGCCCGGTTCGTAGGCCGGGCGGCTTGCCTCCTCTCGGTCGGAACGGTCGCGCCGCATGACCGGCGTCGCGTTCGCGCTGGTGCTCGCTTCCGCATTCTCCCACGCCAGCTGGAACTTTCTGCTCAAGCGCAGCGAGGACAAGGTGGCGTTCCTCTGGTCGCTGGCGGCCGTCTCCTTCGTGGTCTTTCTCATCCCCGCGGCCATCTTCGCTTATACGGACGGCGTCGGCTGGCGGGGCGTCGTCTTCGGACTGGTGAGCGCGGTGCTCCACGGCGCCTACGGCCTGGCGCTCGCGCGCGGTTACCAGATCGGCGACCTTTCGCTGGTGTACCCGATCGCGCGCGGCATGGGGCCTGCGCTCATCCCTGTCGTGGCGGTGCTCCTGCTCGGCGAGTCGATCTCTGGGTGGGGCGGAGCCGGGATCGGGATGGTCGTCCTCGGCGTGCTGCTGATTCAGCTCCAGTCGCTCCATCCGCGCAATCTGGTCCGGCCGATGAAGAACATGGGCGGGCCCGCGACGCTCACCGCGCTCCTCACCGGCGCGCTGATCACGACGTACTCGCTCTGGGACAAGAAGTCGCTCGACTTTCTCGCGCCCGTGACGCTCAACCAGTTCTCGATGTCCGGCTACGTGTTCATTCTTCCGCTGCTGGTGTTTCGGGCGCGCGGGTCCCCTGTGGCGGCCGAGTGGCGCGACCGCGCGCCCAGCATCATCGCGGCGGGCGTGCTGGCGCCCCTCGGCTACATCCTCGTGCTCGTCGCGCTGACGACGAGCCGCGTTAGCTACGTGGCGCCCGCGCGCGAAGTCGGCATCGTGCTCGGCGCCCTGTTGGGCGTGCTGCTATTGGGCGAGGGTTACGGCCGCATTCGCATCTTCGGCTCGCTCTTCATCGTGGCCGGCGTGCTCACGCTGGGCCTGGCCCCCTAACCACGTGTCATCCTGAGCCGAGTGGGTGGGGAAAGAGAAGGGCGGCAGCTGGGTGGAGGGCGAAGGATCTTTCGAGGCTTCCGCTGATTCATCTGCTAGATTAAGTTGCCATGTACGTCGATTCTCACGTCCACCTGCAGCCGCACGGCGAAGCGCCGTCGATGACGCGCGAGCGCATCGATCTGTACGTAGAGAGTGGCCGTGCGCACGGCGTCGATCAGATGGCGCTGACCGAGCACCTGTTTCGCTTTCGCGAGGCCTTCGACCTGCTGAGCGGCTGGTGGCAGATCGACGGCGAAGACCCGGCGCTCGTCGCCGCGACAGAAGCATACTGGCGCGATCACGTGTCGGGCACCATGGCGGACTACGTGCGCCTGGTCGAGCAGGCGAAGTCCGCGGGCGTGCCGGTGCTGCTCGGCATCGAGCTCGACTGGATCCCCGGCCGCGAGGATGACCTGCGCCGCCTGCTGCAGCCGTACGACTGGGATATCGTGCTCGGCTCCGTCCACTGGATCCGCGCGTGGAGTTTCGACAGCCTGTCGGACGAGGTCTTCCATCGCGAGTGGCGCACGCGAAACGCCGATGTGGCGTTCGGCCAGTACGCGGCGCTGCTGCGCGATCTCGCGTCGAGCGGCCTCGCCGACGTGCTCGCCCACCCGGACCTGCCGAAGCTCGCCGGCCATCGGCCGAAGTCGTTCACGCCGCTCCACAACGCGATCGTCCAGTCTGCGAAGGCCGCCGGCTGCGCGATCGAGCTAAACGCCAACGGCTACAACAAAACGTGCGCGGAGCCGTACCCGGCGCTGGCCGTGCTGGAACAAGCTGGCGCGGCCGGGCTATCGATCACGCTCGCCTCCGACGGGCACCGGCCTGAGCAAGTCGGCTGGCGCTTCGACGACCTGGCGGCGTACGCGCGCAGCGCCGGCTACCAGTCGTTCGTCTCGTTCGAGGGGCGCCGCGCCATCGAGCACACACTCGCCGCGGCGTCCGTGAAATAGCACCGGAGGGAGCCATGCCTACCGTCACCGTCGCCACGCTCAACTTGTTCAACAAAGTCGGCCGCTGGGGCGAACGCTGCCCGCTCGTCGTCGATCAGATGCTGGAGCTGTTGCCGGATGTCATCGCGCTGCAGGAGGTCGATCTCACGATCGATCAGGGGATGGCGCTCAGCCGGCTGATCAACGTACGCCTGCGCGAGGTGCAGCAGCCGCGCTACCGCGTCTACCACATGGGGCGCCCAAGCCGCGCCGCGGCCTCCCAGGCGCAGGCCGTGATGTCGCGGCTGCCCGTCGAGGCGCACGAGGGTTTCGACTACCTCTCGTACGAAGGCGTAGCGCA
>JBIOYF010000341.1:0-21281 GCA_044870035.1 Dehalococcoidia bacterium | reverse complement strand
ACGGAAGGCTTCTTCCTGCCCGCGCTTGAGGCGATGGCGTGCGGTGCTGCGGTGGTCTGCGCGGACGCGCGCGGCAACCGCAGCTTCTGTGTCGACGGCGAGACGTGTGTGACGCCGGTGCATGATGATCTTGGCGCGCACGTTGCGGCGGTCGAGCGGCTGGTGCACGACCGGCAGCTCGCCGACTCGATTCGGGCGCGGGGACTGCAGATGGCACAGCGCTTCTCACTGGAGCGCGAGCGGGCGGCGTTCCACCGTTTCGTCGACGAGCGAGTGCTCGCGCCGGCACCGGCATGATCATTCTGCTCTACCACAATGTGTTGCAGCACCGGCCGGGAGCGTTCAACATGCTCGCGCGGCCGGACTGGCTGTCAGTCAGCGAGTTCGAGGAGGAGATCGCGTCGCTGGCGGAGCGCTTCGAGCTCGTGTCGTTGAACGACATCGCGGACGCCGTGCGCGAGAAGCGGCGGATACCGCGGGCCTGCGCGATCACGTTCGATGACGGGTACTACGGGGCGTACAAGTACGGCCTGCCGGTGCTCGAGAAGTACAGTGCGACGGGCGCGTACTTTGTCATCACGCAGCAGGTGCGGAGTGGCGGCGCGACGGCGTACGACTACTTCGATCGCCTGGAGGCGCTGGTCTATCTGACGGAGGCTGAGGCGGTCGATCTGACTGAGCTCGGCATGGGCGTTGCGCCGCTGACGTGCGACGCGTGCAAGCTCGACGTTCTCAAGGACTTCCGGAAGCGGATCAAGGACGTGCCGTGGTCGCAGCAGGAACGGCTGAACGAGCGCCTGCGGCGGCAACTCGATGTGTCCGAGGAGCAGCTCGCCGGCTATCTGGGCCACGAGGCGTTTCAGCCCGTGAGCTGGGACGACGTCGCGGAGATGCGGCGTCGCGGCTGCATCGTCGGATCGCACACGCGGACGCATCGCGCGCTCAGCCAGCTCGAGCCGGACGATCTCGAATGCGAGGTCGCGGGCTCGTACGACGATCTGCGCGAGCGTTTGAGCGGCGACGGCTTTGCGCTGGCGTACCCGTTCGGACAGGAGAAGCATTACAACGACGAAGTCATCGCGGCGACGCGAAAGGCCGGCTTCTCGTGCGCGCTGACGGCGATCCCCGGCGTCAACGACGAGGGGAGCGACCCGTTCGAGCTGCGCCGCGTGACGTTCCGCGACCTGAAGAAGCTGCGCCAGGCGTTTTGACGATGGGCGACCTGCGACTGTGCTTCTGCGTGCTGGGTTGGCACTACCTGGATGAGTTCTATGACCGGCTGTATGAGATCCCGATCGAGCGGCATATCATCAGCCACCGCGACGCGTCATTTCTTACCGGCCGGCCGCTGCGAGCGAAGATCGCGCCCGACGTGCACATCACGCCAAACGTTGGTCTGGACTGGGGCGGCTACTACCAGTTCAACGAGCTGGTCGATCTGTCTCGGTACGACGCCGTGATCTACTGCCATGACGACTTGATGATCAAAGACGCGACCTTCCCGGAGGCGGTCCTCGAGAAGCTGCGGGATGGCGCGATCAAGGTCGTCGGGAACGGCAACAACGGCGTCGATTCAGAGTTCCGCTATGGCAAGTACAGACATGTCATGCGCTGGCCGGATGATGACGACTTCGTCGTGCGCACCGTGCGCGGCTCGTTTTTCGCGGCGCGGACAGAGATCTTCGCGCGGACGGGAAACTTTCCGGTGCACTGGAAGGCGTCCGATCGGAGTATGAAGAAGGGCAACGTTTCGCTGCGGAACTTCGGTTACATCATAAGCAAGACGTACGGCGTCGACGCGATCAGCTATCTGGAGCCGGAGAGCTGGCTGGAGACGCGCTACCTGGTCGAGATGCGGCGCGGGGTGCCGGTCGCGGAACATGGGCGGGCGGTCGAGCGCTGAGATGGACGGGGCGAACGTGGACGCGTACAAGACGCTGTTCGTCAAGAAGTCCGGCAGGCAGTCCGGCGGCCACGTCAAGTTTCACGACTACTTCGATCACTGTCTCGCGCATCCGCGTCTTGACCCGTACGTGTACTTCGCGAACGACCAGACGAGCGATCTTGGTTCGATATGGGAAGGCCTCGCGGGCGAACGTGTGCAGTCGCGCGTGGACGTCGAGCCGTTCGACCTGCTCTTCATCGATGGCCGCGACTGGGAGCTGCTGCCGGCGCAGGCTGAGCGGAAGACCATTATCCATCTGCTCCAGGACTTCCGGCACGCAGATGCGGACGACCCGCGCTTCGCTTTTCTCCGCCGGGAAGCGCTGCGCATCTGCGTGAGCCCGGAGCTGGCCGCAGCGGTGCGCCCGCACGCTTCCGGCCCGATCGCGGTGATCCCGAACGGGATACCGCCCGGCTTGTTCGCACCGGGCGCGAAGGAAGCGGGCTCCGTCCTGGTCTGGGCGCGAAAAGACCGGGCGCTGGGCAAAGCGATCCGCTCTCGACTTGCGGCGCACGGCGCCCGCGTCCACCTGCTGACGCGACCGGTGGCGCGCGAGGAGTTCGCCAGGATGCTGGCGACGTCGGAGATCTTTGTCGGGCTGACGAAGGAGCGCGAGGGGTTCTTCCTACCGGCGATCGAGGCGATGGCGAGCGGCTGCGCGGTGATCTGCGCGGACGCGACCGGCAACCGGAGCTTCTGCGGCGACGGCGAGACGTGCCGCATCGCGCGCTTCGGCGATCAGGACGATCATGTTCGGCTCGTCGAAGAGCTGCTGTCGGACGAGGCCCAGCGCGTCGCCCTGCAATCGCGCGGCATGGAGACGGCGCGACGCTACACGCTGGAGCGCGAACGCGCGGCGTTCTACCGTTTTGTCGAGGAGCACGTGCTGACGCCGGCAGCGACGCAAGTGACGGCATGAGGCGCTCTCCTCTATTCGGAATGGGCTAGCGATGGCGATCTTCTTCATCCTTGGTACGGGCCGCTGCGGGACGGTGACGTTGTACCGGCTGTTGGGATCGGTGGCGGACTGCGAATGTCTGCACGAGGGCCGCAACTGGGGGAGAGGAATTGCGCTGAAGCCGCTCACGGTGGAGTTCCGGCAGGCGTACGAGCATCAGGGCGCCGTACCGTTGCTTCGTGAGCTGTTCGGCGACGCGCGCATCGACCACATTCGGAACTGTCTCGCTGCGGGCAAGCACTTCGGGGAGTCGAACCAGTATGCGCTACCGTTCATCGACTTCCTGCAAGACGAGTACCCCGAGGCGAAGTTTATCCACTTGGTCCGCAATGGGTACGAGACCGTCATGTCTTGGGAGGCGCGCAAGCGCGGCATCTACCCGAAAGACGGCACGCCAGGCAACCAATGGGCGGACGCCAAGCCGGAGCCGCCCGCCGGCGATCCCTGGCACGAAGCATGGCCGTCGTTCAAGCGACGGCAGAAGATCATCTGGTACTGGGCGCACGGCAACGACTTCATCGAGAGGAAGCTGCGCGCCCTCAATCCGGGCCGGCGCATGCTGGTACGGCTTGAAGACCTGGATGAAGATAAGGTGAACGAGATCGTCGACTTCGTAGGACTGCCACGGAGCTGGGACCGTGAGCTGCTGCGGCCCCACAACGAGAGCAGGAAGTCGCTGCGGCGCGGCTGGACCGCCCGTCATCTACGGCACTTTCGCGAGATCGCGGGCGAGGTCGCGGAGCGGTATGGCTATGAAGTGTTCCAGCGGGAGAGCGAGATAGCAGCGGTGCTGGCGGTCGGTCGTGAGGAGAGATCGCCGTTCGTCGTCCGGAGCGTGGCGGCGAAATGACGGACGCGGGTGCTGCCAACGGCGGGTCCGGCGCCAGCCCATTCGACGTGGTCATCGTGCCGGACTTCAGCGGCCGCGCCGCGCTGCTGTTCGAGGCGCGGACACTGTTCTTCCTAGCGTCGTGGTCGGAACACGCCGGCGCTGCGCGGAGCTTTCCGCTGCACGTCGCGTGCATCGGCGAGCCGCCGGCGAGTGTGCGCGACGCGGCCGTCCGCTACGGCGCGGAGCTCTCGGTCTACCAGCCGGTCGGGATCGGCTCCGTCATGAGCAACAAGCTGCGCGGCCTCGAGGTGGGGGCGCGCACCGGCCAGATCCTGTTGGTCGACGTCGATGTTCTCGTGTTGGGTGACATCAGTGGCCTCAGCCAGCTCGCGGGGGTGGTAGCGGCGTCACCGATCGGAAAGCCGCCGCTGCGCATGCGCCACTGGCGGCGCATCTACGAGATCGTCGGGATGGACGTCCCGACGGAGCGCATCTCGAGCATGTTCGGCGACCTGCTCGACCCCGAGCGGGAGCACCTGCGTACGCCGGAGCAGAACGAAAGGCTGCGCAAGATGGTGCCGATGTTCCACGGCGGCGTCGTGTTCGCTCCGTCGAACGCGGGCCTGCGGGCCGCCTGGGAGGCAACGTACCGCGCGATAGCCGAGCAGTTCGTACCGGACGATCCGCGCTGGGCCTGGATCGGCCGCGGCGATGAAGCTGCGCTCGCGACCGCCGTGGAAAAGCTGAAGCGGCGCGGCGTGCCCTTCGCGCTCTTGCCGGACGTCTACCATACGCAATGGCCGCACGTCTGGGGCCGTTACCGCTGGGGGGAGCCGAAGATGTTTCACGCCATGGGCTTCCTGCGCGGCGCCGACGAGCAAATGCTTGAGCCAGCGGCGCTGGCTCGGGCGATACGCAGCTACTGCGAATCGCAGCGCGGGCGGCACGTGGACGGCAACAACCGGTTCAAGGAAGTGGTCATCCGGAACCCGCAGACATTTCTGGAGTTCACGAACCGGCTGGAAGACGAGCTGTTGCGGCTCCTCGACGCGCACGTTGCGCCGGCGCTCGAATCGGCGAAGCGTGCCAGTCGCGCGGTGTAAATGAGCATGAGCGGCACGCTGGCCTTCATCCTGTGTTCGACGCGGAGCGGCTCGACGTGGCTTGCGCTGATGCTGGGCAGCAACTCGAAGGCGGCGTACGTCGGTGAGCTGAACCGCATGTACCGCGCCGACCCAGAAGTGTGCGCGCTCTGCAGCGAGCGGGACCAAGCCTGTCCTCTCTTCCACGATGTCGCGAGCTTCCGCCCGCGCGAGGTTCACGCTGCGTTGTTGGAGCGGACGGGCAAGCGGGTGCTGGTCGACAATTCGAAGTCGATCTCATGGGCGCGAAAGACGCTGAGCGCGGGGCCCGAGAAGATGTACATCCACCTGCTGCGCGACCCGCGCGCGGTGGTCAACGCCTGGAAGGGCCGCGGCCGCGCGAAGGGGCTGCAACGGTGGATCGACGAGAACGACGCGATCCGACGGTTCATCGACGAACGGCGGCTGAGCTATCGCGTCGTGACCTATAACGAGCTGGCCGACCACATGGACGAGACGCTCGGCGGGCTGTGCGACTGGCTGGGCCTCACGTACGAGCCGGAGCAGACGTCGTACTGGGAGTTCGAGCATCACGGCGCCGGCCGCAACGGCGCGACGGCATCGTTTCTTCGCAACTACGTTGCGTCGGACGAAGGGTTCTACGCGGCGCGGCGCAAGACGAACTTTCACGATACGCGCTGGCAGACCGAGCTGGCGGAGGACGACCGGCGGTCAATCGAAGGGAACACGCGACTCCAACAGCTGCTGTGCGACTTCGGGTTTGTGCTGGCGCCGGAAGGACTGCGGGGCGCCGGCAGCGAGAGGCGCCCCCGAGGGTAACTACAGCTGCTCGATTTCGTCGCACGCCGCGCCGGCCAGGGCATCGGCGGCCTCGCGCCAGTCGGGACGCTCTCGCTGCACGTCCGTGGCGGCCAGTTTGAGGAAGGTGTAGGCCCGGTAGAGCGGCAGCCGCGCTTCGAGGGCCGGCGATCCTGCCTCTGCGAGGTAGGCGCACAAGAACGTGTCAGCGTGCTCAGCGAACGCTGTAAGCCTGCCGGTCTGCCGGTATGAAAGCACGCCGAGATGCGCAAGAAAGTGCCCGACATCGAACGCAGGATCGCCGATGCGGAGCTGGTCCAGATCGATCGCCCAGACAGACGCGCCGTCCCAGAGCAGGTTGGCGTAATAGTAGTCGCGGTGGATCGTGCGCAGGTCAGCAGTGGCGAGCTCTGCGGGGCCTTGGTCGAGCCGGGCGCGGGCCTGCGATAGGTGCGTCTTCGTCTCGTCGGAAACGTGCGTGTGCACCTGCTCGAGCCAGCGCAGCGCCTTTTCGATCTCGTGATCAACGCTGCGCACCTTCAGCTCGTCCAGCGGTCGCGACGAGTGCAGCCGGGCAAGCCAGCGCGCGGCCAGCTGTAGCGGCTCAACGCCTTCCTTGTCGCCGAGTACGTGTCGTAGATCGACGCCCTGGATGTAGCGATGGAGCACCATGCGCAGGTCTTCAACAAGACCGATCGGACTGGGGACACGGACATGCTCGTCGGCGGGAAAGACGTCGCGGTTGAGAGCTTCCAGCCAGCGCAGCATGCGAGCAGCCCTGCGCCCGCTCCGGTAGAGCTTGGCGATGACCCGGACCGGCGCTTCGGTCTGGTGACCGAACGTATACGAGATGGTGGCACGCTGGCCGGGGACGTGCTTCAGCAGCTCGACACGACCATCGGAAGCTGACGGAGGTCTGTCGATACCGGCCGTCGTTGCGACGGCGGTCAGCGCTTCGGGAGCGAGAGCGAGCGCCAGCTGGGGGAGGCCCGGGTCGGTGACTTGAGCGCTCACAGCGAGGCGAGCGATCGTTGCGCTTCGTGCAGCAAGGCCAGCGGCGGCCAGTCATCGCCGCGATGGCCGTACTGCTGCGGAGCGCGCTCGAAGTGGCGCGTGAGCATGCGCAAGAAGGCGATGCTCTCGAAGAGCTTGGCGCGCTTGGCCAGCCCGGTGACCTGCTGAGCGGACTCGTACTCGGCGAGAAAGACTTGATCCAGCCCTTCAAGGTGGGTGTGTCCTTCGAGCAGCACCTCTTTGCGCAGTACGGCCATGAAGTTGCCGACGTCGATCGCCGGATCGCCCAGGCAGGCGCGGTCCAGATCGACTACGGCGATCCGACCGTGACTCAGAAGGAGCTGGTTCGGCTTGTACTCGCCGTGGATGAGACAGTCGGCTGCCGGCGGTAACTGTGCGAGCGGCGCTTCAAGCTGTGTCAACAGGTCGCCGACCTCCGCCGCCAGGTCCGGCTCGACGTGACGCACCGGTTCGAGGCGGCTCTGGAGCTGACCGAGCTCTGTTTGGAGAGAGCGGCGCTGATCGCTCTCCAGCGCGAGGCGGTGAAAGCCGGCGAGCGCAGCGGCGGCCGCGCGCACGGAGCGCTCGTTCTCTTCGCGCGACGTCGTCGACTCGAGCTGATCGCCGAGGTTGCTGCCGCGCAGGCGCTTCATGAGCAACAGAGGCAGCTCGCCTGGATCGCCGACCGGCTCCGGAAGGAGGAGCTGGCCGGATGTTTGACGGCACAGAGCGGCGAGTTTCCGGGCGACAGCTTGCGCGCGCCCGCCGTCCCTATAGAGCTTGCCCACGATCTCCAGCGTTGTACCGTCCGCCATCTCGATCTCGAAGAGCAGCACGCAGCGACGACCGGGACGGTAGCGCAGCACGTCGATACGCATCACGCGCGAGATGGGCTGGGCGGGCAGCATCGGTGCGAGCAGCTCCGCAGCCTGCGTGCTGTCGGCGGCCTTCGACAAGAGCGGCAGCCCGGAGTCGGCGGGAAAGACCGCGAACAGGCAGGAGTCTTCAGGCAGAAGCAGCGCGCGCGGCAGGCCGTTGCGGCTACCGCTGATGCGCTGGTACGCGTTCCGGACCCTGCCAGGCCGCCCGATTGTGACCGTCACGAACGGCGGCGCTCCGTCCGGTGGGGGATCGAGGCCGAGCGAAAAGAGGGTGACGTGTTCCTTACCCGCCTTGTAACGCGTGTAGTGCCGGTGAAGTGCGTTGAGCCGGTGGCCGGGGAAGAGCGCAGGTAGGGCGCTCTGGACGAAGAGATCGCGCATCTTCGGGTGCGAGAGCGTCAGGTCCAAGTGCGGCTGGCTTGCGCGATCTAGCGGCATCACGCACGGCTCCCGTCGCGCAGCGTGTCCTCCGCGAGCGAGAGCATGCGCTGCGTGGTCTCGGGCCAATCCAGCTGGAGCGAAAAGAACGAGCGCAGCCCCTTCTTCACATGCGCGGCGGCGCGGTACCAGGCGACCCACTGCGGCGACGTCAGGCCGACGTTACGCAGCGTGTCGGAGAACGTGCGGGCGCATTCATCGATGACCGGCTGGAGACGCGGCCGGCGCACCGCCGTGAGATCGAGGTAGCCGAGGAAGTTGCCGGCGTCCGCGCTCTCTCCCGAAGAGCAGATCGTGTCGAGATCGAGCACGATCAGCCGGCCGTTCGCGTCGAGGAGCTGGTCGTGGCGGAACGCGCCGTGCGCCGGCACGAGCGGCTCTTCAGGGAAGGCGCGCGCCGCCGCTTCGAGCTGGTCGAGCACGCGCGTAACGCCGGCAACGAGCTGCGGCGCTACAGCGCCGATCCAAGCGCAGTCCTCGCGGAAGGCGTCGATCAGGTCGTGCGGCGTCTGCAAGGGGAGGGCGTCGATCCGGCTGCGCTGGAAGGCAACGAGGCCCGCGGCTGCCGCCGTCATGTAGCCGAGCAGCCTCTGTTTCGTCGCAGGGTCCTTGAGCGATAGCCGCAGCAGCGTACGCACTTTGACCACGTCATCGATCGCGTCGAAGAGCAGCATGCGCGCTTCAGGTAGGTAGGCCGTGGCTGTGGGGATCGTCCACGGCGCGCGCGATGCTTGCAGAGTTGAGCTGACCGTGCGGTGCCATTCGAGCAGGTCCTCGCCGCGGTCGTCGCGGAAGACTTTCGCGTAGTACGACCTTCGTTCGCCGTCCGCTTCCATGTCGTAGCGATATACGCAGCGCCGCCACGGCTTGTAGGAGACCGGCTGCCCGAAGACGGCGCGCGCCCGCGGTTTCGAACCGTTGGTCGTAAGCCGATCGCTCAGCCAGGCCTCGTCTGCCGCGAGCACGAGTTCGGGCAGGCGCAGATCGAGCGGGAACAGCTGGACGAGCAGCTGCCTTTCGGGAAAGTAGCGGTACGGCGGGCTGTCGCCGCCGAGGAGCGCTGCTGCCGCGTCGATCAAGCGGCGGTTGGCATTATTCGCGAGGAGCTTATCGGCGCGCTGATTGTGAAACAGCCGCCCCGATGCGAGGAGCGGCGCGCCCGTTTGGTCTGTGACCGACCACAGCAGCACGCAGCTCTTGCCCGGCCGGTAGCGCACGTACGGCACGTGGACGGCTGACGGATCGACCGCGCGACCGGTGAGCTGACAGAGGGTCTGCACCACGAAGGGCGGCGCTCCTTGCGCGGGGAAGAGTTCCTGGAGTGCGGGAAGCGCCGGGTCGTTCGGGATGCTGCGCGGACCGCTCACGGTTGGTCTCTCGTCAGCGTCGCCGTACCCGCGGCGGCCAAACGCGCGTAGAGCGTGCGACCGCCGAGCGCGAGGCTGAGGGCGCGAGCGACGTAGCGGCGCGACCAGGGCAGGAGAGGTGCCATGCGCATCGCATAATGTAGCGCCTCCGTTCGCGAGCCCGCTTCCGCAAGTCGCGACAGGTAATCGTCCTGCCGCTGGGCGATGCGTCGTGAGCGGCGATCGCGCCAGCGCCGGTACGCGTCGGCGCCCAAGCGTTCCCGCATGACCGGGCCCCAGCGCTCGTCCATGCGCCGGAAGCCGACCGCTTTGGCGGTGGCGTCGGTCTTGATCTGGCCCGTACCACTGTCGTGCTTGATCGCCAGCGGCTCCTGCACGGCGGCGAAGCGGCAGGACATCGAGGCGAGACGTAACCAGAGATCGATGTCGTTCGCACTTGGGAAGCGCTCGTCGAAGCCCTTTGCGCGCACCAGCGCGGACCGGCGCACCATGTACACCGAAGCCGTCGCACCCTTCTTGTTCCTCAGGAGCTTGTCGAGCAAGTCGCCCTCTGCCAGCTCACCCTTGGGCCGTACCTCCGGCGATTCGCCGGCACGCTGCCGATAGCAGGCGCTGTAGACGACGTCGCAGTTGGGGCCGTAGCGGCCGATGGCGGTGAGCTGCTGCTCGAGCTTCGCGGGCAGCCATTCGTCGTCGCTATCGAGGAACGCGATCCACTCGCCGCGCGACTCCGCGATGCCGGCGTTGCGCGCGCGCGATGCGCCGCCTTGCTTCTGGAGGCGGACGAGCCGGACGCGCGCGTCGCCGAGCGAGGCGAGAGCGCCCGCGAGATCATCGTGCGATGCGTCATCGACGATGATAATTTCGATGTCCTGGAACGTCTGGGCCAGCACGCTGCCGACGGCCCGGCCGATGAGATGCGCGCGGTCGTGCGCGGGGACGATCACGCTTACGGCGGGCCGCCCCGGCGTCGTTGGCGGCGTCACGCGCGCGCCCCTGCGAGCAGCCCTTCGGCGACGGCGACGATGCGCTCCGCGACGTGGTGCCAGGTGTAGCTCGCGGCGACCGCCTCGCGCGCGCGCGCGCCCATGGCGGCGCCGCGGTCGGGCTGGGCGAACACCTGCCGGACCATGCTCGAAAGGTCGGACGCGTCGCCCGGTTCGTACAGGAGCCCGGTTTCGCCGTGGGCCAGCACGTTCTTCACCTGGCCGATGCGTGCGCCGACGACCGGCTTGGCCATCGCCATCGCTTCGAACAGCTTGATGGGCGAGAAGTAGTGCTGCCCTCCGCCGGCGTACGGCACGGCGATGACGTCCATAGCCGCGACGTACCCCGGGATCTCTTCGTGCGGGACGGAGCCAACGCAGGTGACAAACGCCTCGCCTCGAGCCTGCAGCTCTTCCAAGCGCGGGCCTTTGCCGACGACGAGCAGGTGGTAGGACGGATCGCCCGCGACCAGCTGTCGCATGGCAGAGAGCAGCGTATCGAGGTCGTGCCAGGGTTTGAGGGTGCCGACGAAGCCGACCACCTTCTTGTCGCGCAGTCCGTGCGTCGTGCGAACGTCAGCGCCGGAGACGCCCGGATGGAAGAGATCGCAGTCGACGCCGGTGCGCACGATCGCGACCCGCTCGCGCGGCACGCCGAGCGAAGCGGCGTGCGCTTCGAGCATCTCGGAGACCACGAGGAGCGCGCCGGCGGCGCGCCAGATGCTCGTCTCCAACGCGGCCGCCGTGTGCTTGAGCACCAGGTCGCGATGCTGAGCGGCCTCCCGCGAGAGCGGCGCGTTCACTTCCAGCACGTGCGGCATACCCAGCGCGCGCGCCAGCTCCACGCCTGCGTAGCTGAACAGTGAATAGCGCTCGTAGATGAAATGCGGCGCGAACTCGGCGAGCGAGGGCACGAGGGCACGCTGGAGGTACTCCGAGTAGAGCAGGCGCCGGAATTCGCGGCGAAGGTGCCGGGGCATCGCGTCGTCTTCGTGATGCAGCGCTTCCGCCACCTCGCCCGCATAGCCATCGAGACGGACGATCTGGAGGCTGCCGTCCTCGGTCGACTGGTCTTCGGGGTAGCGGCTGATGGAGTAGATGCGGACATCGTGGCCCAGCTCGCGCAGGGCGCGGGTGACCTCGCGAACGTGGATCGACGAGCCACTGTTGCCATTGACGGCAACCCCGAAGTCGGCGCTGAGATAGGCAATCCTCATCGTGAGAGCGCTGGCTCCACTCTAGCATCAGCAGCGAACCAGCGGTACAGCTCGAGCGCGTTCCGATCCCAATCGAAGCTACGTTCAGTCGTCGCTCGAGCAGCAGCGCGGAAGCGCTGGCGAAGGTCTGAGTCGGGCAAAAGCCGTTCGATCGCGCAGGCGAGAGCGGTCTGGTCGCCCGGCTCCACCAGCAAGCCGTTACGTTCGTGCTGGACCAGCTCGGGGATACCCGAGATCGCGGTCGAGATGACGGGCAGTCCCACGGCCATTGCCTCGACCAGAACGTTTGGGATCCCGTCGCGATCGCCGCTCTCCAGGACGCGGCACGGCAAGACGAAGACCGCTGCCTGCCGGTACTGCTCAACCAAGTCTTCCTGGCTGCATGTACCGGGGAGCGACACTACGTCGTGCAGATCGAGGTCCGCGATCAGGCGCTCCAGCCGCGTCCGCTCCGGTCCCTCGCCAACAATCTGACAGCGAAACGTCCTGTGCGCGTCCTTCAGGATCCGGCAGGCGTGAAGGAGATCCGGGTATCCCTTCTTCTCCACCAGCCTGCCCACGGAGAGGATCAACGGAACATCGCTATGAGCGGTTGGCTCACCGGGGCTGAACTTTTCCAAGTCCACACCGTGGTAGGCCAGCTTGATCTTGTCCCGCTGGCTTCGCGATACCAGGGCTTGCAAGTACTGTTGGTTGGCGCCCGTGCACGTTGCCACCGACTCGGCCGCAGCGATCTTCTCTCGGAGCAATCGAGTGTTAGGGTAACGATAGATATCGCGCGCGTGAGCGGTGAAACTGTACGGCATGCCTGTGAGCATGCTCGCGAGCATCGCCAGGCGAGCCGGCCCGTCCGCGAAGTGAGCATGGAGCCGCTGCACACCGGCGTCTCTCGCCAGGGACGCCAGGCAGGCCGCCTGAAGCAGACGGCGCCAGGTATCTATGTTGCGCTCTCTCAGGGTGTGGCCCAGCACGTAACCGGCCGTGCGCGCGTATCGGGCGGGCTGTTGCAAGAACAGCGCCTGGTTCGCGTGGAGCACGCGCCGGACGTTGCGGTTGAGAGGATCGGGCAAGTAGGTGACAGGAGCCTGGATCTGCCGGAAGCGCTCGTGCGCCACGGCTCCTTCCGGCTTCCTGTACGAGAAGATGTGGATGCCAAGGCCCAGCCGTTCGAGCGCCACCACCTCGTTCGCGATGAAAACCTGAGTCGGGTGAGGGAAGGTCCTCACGACATAACCAATGATCGGTGCGCCCAACGCGCCCTCCCGCGAAGATGATGCCGGATTGGGCGGGGTTCGTCTAGCGGCCCGAGAACTTGGGCGGGCGCTTCTCCATGAAGGCGCGGGCCGCCTCTTCGTGGTCGAGCGTGCTGGCGCTGAGCGATTCGTACGCGAGCGACGTATCGAGGACGAGGTTGAGCTGGTCGCGCAGCGCCTTGTTGATCGAGGCCTTGGTCCAGCGCACCGCCCAGGTCGGGCCGCTCGCCAGCCGCTCGGCTAGAGCGCGCGCCGCGGGCAGCACCTCGCCGGCGGGGAGGACGCGGTTGACGAGCCCGATGCGCTCCGCCTCCTGCGCCGCGATGAAGTCGCCGGTCATGAGATACTCCTTGGCCCGGTGCACGCCGGCGAGCAGCGGCCAGATGATCGAGCCGCCGTCGCCGGCGACGAGGCCGATCTTCACGTGCGTGTCGGCGAGGCGCGCCGTCTCGGACGCGATGACGACGTCGCCGAAGAGCGCGATCGTCGCGCCCAGGCCGATCGCGTCGCCGTTCAGCGCCACGATCACCGGCGCCTCGATCTCCAGGTAGTTGAGGATGAGCCGTCGCGGGCCGCGGCTGAACGTCGGTTGGATCTTGGGCGGTGGCCCCTCGGCCGGCGGCGAGGCGCTGTTGAAGCCGGAGATGTCGCCGCCGGCGCAGAACGCGCGGCCGGCGCCGGTGAGCACGATCGCGTTGATCTCGCCGTCGGAGTTCACTTCGCCGAAGAAGCGCTCCAGCTCGTTGTGCATCGTGGCGTTGACGGCGTTGAGCCGCTCGGGGCGGTTCAGCGTCACCGTCGCGACCTTATTGGCCGTTTCGATCTTGAGCGTTTCGTATGAGCTGTAGTCCATCGGCGCTACTGCCCGGCCATGAGCTGTTCCATCATCGAGACGGGCGCCATGCCGGCCATCTTCGGCACGGCGACGGCCAGCTCGTCGGCGGTCCAGCCTTTGTTCGGGCTCTCCATCTTTGCGGCGTTGTGCCAGCCCTTGTTGAGGAAGACGCGGTCGCCGTAGACCGAAAAGACCTGGCCGGAGATCCACTGCGCGGCCGGGGAGGCGAGGTACGAGACGAACTCGCCCACGTGCTTCGGATCGCGCGCGTCGAAGCCGTCCTTGGCCCCTTCGCGCATCTCCGCGCTGACCATCTGCGTCATACGCGTGGCGGCGCTCGGCCGGATCGCGTTGCAGGTGACGCCCATGGCCTGCGTCTCGACGGCGACCGTGAGCGTGAGCGACGCGATGGCGCCCTTCGCGGCGCTGTAGTTGGCCTGCCCGGGGTTGCCCAGCATCGCCGCGGACGCGGTGTTGATGATGCGGCCGTAGACGGGCTCGCCCGCCTTGTGCTTGGCGCGCCAGTGGGTGACGGCGTGCCTGATCGTTGAGAACGTGCCTTTGAGGTGGACGCGGACCACCGCGTCGAAGTCTTCTTCGGTCATGTTCCAAATGATCTTGTCACGCAGGATGCCCGCGTTGTTCACCACAATGTGCACGTCGCCCCAGGTGTCGATCGCTTGGCGGACCAGCGCGTCCGCGCCGGCCCAGGTGGAGATGTCGTCGAAGTTGGACGCCGCTTCGCCGCCGGCAGCCTTGATGACCGCGACGACCTCCTCGGCGGGCGACCGGTCGCTGCCGCTGCCGTCGACGGCGGCACCGACGTCGTTTACGATCACCTTCGCGCCGTGCGCAGCGAGGCAGACCGCCTCGGCCCGGCCGATGCCACGGCCGGCGCCGGTCACAACCGCAACCTTACCTTCCAACAACGCCACGCGTTCTACTCCGATGTCTACGATCGCCGCTCGAACGGCGGTGCATTGTAGCAGCGACTGTATGGACTGGCAATCGAATCGGTGTTACGCCGGTTCGGGAGCCGTGCTCGGCTGCCCGAGGTACGCCCGGCGGATTTCCTCGAGCACGATCTCGTTCGCCGGGAGGCTCATCGTGACGCGTCCGGTCTGCATCACGTACACGTGGCTGACCATCTCGAGGGCGAGGCCGACGTTCTGCTCGACGAGGAGGATCGACATACCGCGCTTCTGGCGGATGTCTGCGATCGCAACGCCGAGCTGGTCGATCAGGATCGGCGACAGGCCGAGCGACGGCTCGTCGAGCAGGAGCAGCGACGGACGCGCCATCAGCGCGCGGCCGATGGCGAGCATCTGCTGCTGGCCGCCGCTCAGCTCGCCGCCCAGCTGTCCCCGCTTCTGCGCGAGATCCGGGAAGAGCGAGAACACGAAATCGAGGTCTTCTTGAAAGCCGTTGTCCTTGCGTGTGAAGCCGCCCATCAGGAGGTTTTCCATCACGCTGAGCTGGGTGAAGATGCGCCGCCCTTCGGGGACCTGTGCAACGCCGAGCTTGACGATGACGTGCGGCGTCTTGCCCGCCAGCTCGTGGTCGTCGTAGCGGATGCTGCCGTAGCGCGGCTTGACGAGTCCCGAGATCGCGTGCAACAGCGTCGATTTGCCGGCGCCGTTCGGGCCGAGCACGCCGACGGCCTGGCCGGAGGGCACCTCGATCGAGACCTCACGGAGCGCCTGGACGCGGCCGTAGAAGCTACTGAGCCTGTCGACTCTTAGCAAACTTCTCTCCCAGGTAGACGGCAATGACGTCGGGGTCGTTGGCGATGTCGACGGGCTTTCCCTCGGCGATCTTGCGGCCGGCGTCGAGCACGGTGATGCGATCGGAGATGGACATGACAAGCGCCATGTCGTGCTCGATCACCCAGACGGTGACGCCCAGGCTGGTGATTTTGCGAATCAGCTCGCCCAGCTCGCGGCTCTCCTCGGTGTTGAGGCCGGCCGCGGGCTCGTCGAGCAGGAGCAGGGTGGGGCAGGCGGCGAGGGCCAAGCCGACGCCGAGCTTGCGCGCCGAGCCGAAGGGGATGTCGGTCGCGAGTTTGTCTTCCATGTCGTCCAGCCCGAGAAACGAGATGATGTCGTCGCAGCAGGTGAACGCTTCGCTCATGCCGTCGCGGCGCGGCCGCCACGCCATCTCGAGGTTCTCGCGCACCGACGTGCGAGGGAAGACCATCTTCTGCTGGAAGGTACGAACGACGCCGCGCCGGGCGATCTGGTCGGGCGCGAGCGTCGTGATCTCCTTATCCTGCCAGTAGATGCGGCCCCGGCTGGGACGGACGAAGCCCGTTACGCAGCTGAACAGCGTCGTCTTGCCTGAGCCGTTCGGGCCGACGAGGCCGAGCACTTCGCCGGGTTGCACCTCAATGTCGACGTCGTCCAGTGCGCGCACAGCGTCGAAGCTCTTGGCCAGCTCTTCGATGCGAAGCAGTGCCTTCGGCATAGCGTTAGTCCACTTCCACGCCCGCTGGCACCACGGCGTAGCGGAGGCCAATCAGCAGGCTGACCGGCCAGCCGTGCCCGTGTTCGCGGGCCCGTTTCATCATGGCGAAGAACGTCCGAAAGCCGCGCTGTGTCTGTCCGGCGATGCCCGTCGGCGCGGTTAGGACGGACAGCGCGAGCAGGCTGCCAAAGAGGATCTGCGTCCGCTCGAAGGTGAGCCGGTCGCCGACCAGCGCGTTCACCCACTCCGGCCCGAAGACGACGACCAGCGCGCCGAGCGTCGGGCCGAGCACGCTGAGGCGCCCGCCGATCAGGATCATGAACAAGAACTGGATCGTAAACAACGCGCTGAACGGACTGAGCTGCGACGGCTCAACGTGCTTCTGGTGGTAGACGAAGAAGACGCCCGCAACGCCCGCGAAGAAGCCGCTGATCGCGAAGGCGGTCAGCTTGTAGAAGTACACGTTGATGCCCAGCGAACGCGCCAGCGACTCGTTCTCACGGATGGCGATGAACGTCTTACCCAACCTCGACTGGCGGATCGCCCAAACACCGGCGATGCTGAGATAAGCGAACGCGAGCACGAAGTAGTAGAAGTTCTCTAAGTGGTCGAAAGTGTCCAGCTTAATCGAGCCGATGGAAGTCGGCGCGTCGAACACGGTAATGCCGAAGCTCCCCTTCGTCAGACTGACCCAGTTGTTCGCGACCAGGCGCATGATCTCGGCGAACGCGAACGTGATGATCGCGAAGCTGAACCCTCCTGTGCGAAACGCGGGGATGCCGATGATCACCGCGCCCAGCGCCGCGCACAAACCAGCCGCCGGCAGCAGCACGATGGTCGGCGTGCCGAAGTGGTCGATCATGAGCGCTGCGGTGTATGCGCCCAACCCCCAGAGCGACGTGTGCGCCAGCGAAAGCTGGCCGTTGTAGGAGAAGATGACGTGCAGGCCGTTCGCGACGATCACGTAGATCGCCGCCGTCGCGGCAAGGCTGAGCAGGCGCGAGTTCGGCAGGAGCTGCGGCGCGAAGAGCGGGATGAGGAGCAGAAGCGCGATCGGCAGCCGGACGCCCAGGATGTCGTTCAGTGGGTACTGGCTGGTGAACGAGCTCCTGAGCCTAGCGATGCCGGTGGTCACGCCCCAACGCCTACTGCAGGGTCTCTTGCAAACGTCCCCGCGCGCGGAAGAGCCCCGTCGGGCGCCAGAGCAGCACGAGGATCATGATCATGAACGTGTACGCGTCGCGCCATTCGAGGCCGACTTGTCCGCCGGTGAGCCGGTCGCCGTAGCCGGCGGCCATCGTCTCGGTCGTGCCGAGGAGCAGCGCGGCGAAGACGGCGCCTTCGATGTTGCCCAGGCCGCCGACGAGGGCGACGGCGAATCCCTTGAGCAGGTACGACGCTCCGAGGTAGGAGTTGATCACGTTCTGCGAGCCGAGCAGTCCGCCCGCCGTCGCGGCGAGCATGCCCCCGAGCGCGAACGTGCCCGCGATCACCCACTCGACGGGGATGCCCATGAGCGCCGCGGCGTCGCGGTCTTCGGCGCAGGCGCGGATCGCCCGGCCGTACTTCGAGAGCCGGAGGAACGCGAAGAGGCCGACGATGATGGCGACGGTCAGCCAGATAACGAACCAGTCGTGGGCCGGCATGCGAACGCCGCCGACTTCCCAGATCTGGGTGAACAGCGGTGGGATGGCGCGGGGCTCGCTGCCCCAGCCTTCGATCACGATGTTCTGCAGGACGAGGATCAGGCCGAGCGAGACGATGAACCCGTTGATCGGCTGCTCCAGCGTAAAGCGGAACGTCACCCGCTCGAGCAGCAGCGACAGGGCGCCGACCGCCAGAGCTGCAGCCGGTACGGCGAGCAGGTACGGCAGGCGATTGTTGTCCCACAAGGAAAAGGTCAGGAAGGCGCCGATCGTGAGCAGCTCGCCGATTGAGAACTTGACGATGCCCGTGAGGCCGAAGATGACGGTGATCCCCAGCGCAACCAGGGCATAGACGCCGCTGATCCGGAGCGCGTTAAAGAGCTGCTGGAAGAACTCGGTCAGTTCGCCCGACATAGCGCCTCCAATACTCGCGACCTCAGCCCGCGGCCCAATCCGAATGCCATTCGTAGGTGAGGTGACCGAGATTATAGCAGGCGGCCCTGGTAGCTGCTATCGCAGGGGCCACCAGGGCCGCGTTGGTTCGGTCTGCTGACGCGCTGCTTACCTGGCCGCCTCCGGCGGAGCCAGGTTGTGCGTGCACGTTATTGTGACGTTGGGGTCGCCCAGGACGGGGTCGGTCCTGACGACGCAGGGTTCGGTGCCGTGGACGGCGAGATGGCGCGAGTTGAAGAACAGGTCATCCTCCGCAACGCCGTTATAGTGCAGCGTCTCAAGCTTCTTCGCGATGGCGGTGGTGTCCTCAACCGTCCCGGCCTGCTGCATCGCGCCAGCGACCATGTAGGCATAGTCATACGTCATGAGCGCAACGAAGTTGGCCACCGGTAGCTTGTCCACCCCGCCCTTGAAGTCGGCGTAGCGCGCGAAGAAATCGGCCGCCTTTTGCGATGTCGGCTTCACTCCCTGTCGCGGCGCCGCGCCCGCCGAGACGGGCACCGTGAGCTCTCGCCCGACCAGGGGTCGCACGAGCGTCGCTGGGACGGTGACGAGCTGGAGCCTGCCGACGCCCAGCTCCAGCGCCTGACGGACGATCTGCACGGTGTTCAAAGGGTTGTCATAGTTGAACAGGAAGTCAACGTCACCTTGATTCTTGAGAGTCGTAAGGAGCGGCCTGTAGTCGCTCGTGCCGACGGGGAAGTACTGAATGTCACCGATGACCTGTACGCCGGCGTCGGCGTAGGCCTGCTTCGTTCGGTCACAGATGTCGTGGCCGGTTCTCGTGTCTTGGCAGACAAACGCGATCGAGTGCAAGTCCGGCCACTCTGTCTGGAAGCTCCGCGCACCCTGGTTGATGAGCAGGCTGAAGGGCAAGAGCGTCTGGAACGCCCACTGCGACTCGCCGTGTGCCTTCTCTACACTGCTGAGCGCGTGCTGCTCGCGCTCCTGGCACGGGCAGAGATGGATGACCTGCGCCTGCTGCGTAAAGGTCGTCGCTTCGGTCTCACCTAGGGTGGCCGGACCGAAGATGACCTTAACCTTGTCGTCCTTGATGAGCTTCTGTGCGGCCGCGATCGTCTGGGAAACGTCGGACCTCGTGTCCTCCTCGATGAGGTGGATCGTATAGACGGTGTCGCCCACCTGGAAGCCGCCGGCATCGTTGATCTCCTTGACGGCGAGCTTGACGCCGTCGCTCGTCGGCTGGCCGAAGCCGGTCACCTCGGGCGGGCCGGACAGCTCGAACATGAAGCCCCAGTCCAGGACGGCCGTCTTCGTAGCGCTGCCGTCCTTCGCCAGCACGTCGTCGGGTGTCAAGATCTTGCCGGTGTAGGGGGTGGGCGTCGCGTCGTCCGACGTCTCGCTGCCCGGTGTGTTGTCCGCCGAACCGTTGTCGTTGTTGTCGCTGCTGCAGGCGACGGCGGCGACGCTGATGAGTAGCGCCATCGCCGCAAGGGTCCAAGCCAACCGTGAGCGGCTGAACATAGCGTTTCCCTCCTACCGTGGTTCACCAGCGAGGATGAAGTCGCCCGATTATGGGCGTCCGGCGGGGGCAGTGTCAATGGCGGCTCACCAGGTAATCGACTGAATCTCGGTGAACTCCTGGACGCCGTACTTGCCGCCCTCGCGGCCGATACCACTCTCTTTGAACCCGCCGAACGGCGCGACGCCGAACGGCGTACCCCCGGGCCAGCCGGTGCCGCTGACGATCAGGACGGAGCCGGTGCGCAGCTGCTTGGCGACCTGGATGCCGCGCGCCGGGTTCCTGGTGACGACCTGCCCGCTCAGCCCGTAGGGCGAGTCGTTGGCGATGCGCACGGCCTCATCGATGTCGTTGTAGGGAATGACGACTTGCACCGGCCCGAAGATCTCCTCGCGCGCGATGCGCATATCGTTGCGCACGTCGCAGAAGATCGTCGGCTCCAGGAAGTAGCCGCGCTTCAGGTTAGCCGGGCGCTTGCCGCCGGCGGCGAGCGTTGCGCCCTCGCCTTGGCCGATGCGGATGTACTCCTCTACCGCGGCGCGCCGCTCCGAGCGGATCAGCGGGCCCAGCAGCACCGACGCGTCGGCCGGGTCGCCGACCTTGACGTTCGCGACGAAGCCGGCCATCTTCTCGACGGCCTTGTCGTACATCGCCGCGGGCACGAGCGCGCGCGTGGCGAGCGCGCAGCCTTGCCCGGCGTGGACGAAGGCCGGGCTGGCGAGCGACGGTCCGATCGAGTCGATGTCGGCGTCGTCGAGGACGATGCAGGCCGACTTGCCGCCCAGCTCGAGGTGGACGCGCGTCAGGTTTTTGCCCGCGACCTCGGCGATGCGCTTGCCGGTGGGCACGCTGCCGGTAAACGAGATCTTGTCGACGAGATGATTGCCGACCAGCTCCTCGCCCAGCTCGACGCCCGTGCCGGTGACGACGTTGAAGACGCCCGGGGGCAGATCGGTCGCTTCGATGATCTTGGCGACCTCCAGGTTCATCAGCGGCGCCCACGGCGATGTCTTCACCACCATGGTGCAGCCGGCGGCGAGGGCGGGCCCGAGCTTCTGGACGAGGACGAAGAGGGGGAAGTTCCACGTGTTGATCGTGCCGACGACGCCGGCCGGCTGGCGGTAGACCATGATGTTCGTCGACGTCAGGCCGCCGAGCGGCGACTCCAGGATCAGCGGCTCCAGCATCTCGGTCGTCTCGAGCTTGAGCGCGAGGTCCGCGTAGCCGTGCATGAAGCGGATCGGGTCGTCGAGCTGGATCGACATCAGGTACTGCGCGCAGCCGACCTCGGCCGTGAGCAGCTCGCGCAGCCGGCCCTTCTTCGCCTCGAGCCCGTCGGCGACCTGCTGGATGATGCGTGCGCGGTCGCGCGGCGACATGCGCGGCCACGGCCCCTCGTCGAATGCCTTGCGCGCGACCTCGATCGCGCGGCGCATCTCAGCGCGGCTCGCCTCCGGCGCAGTCGCGATGACGTCTTCGGTCGCGGGGTTGACGACGTCGAACGCACTGCCGCCCTCTGCGTCGACCCAGCGGCCGTCGATGTACATCTGGTAGGCGTTAGGCTTCGTTCTGGTTGTCATGCGTGTCCTAACAACTCGTCGCGTCAGCG
>JBIOYF010000340.1:0-4058 GCA_044870035.1 Dehalococcoidia bacterium | reverse complement strand
CTATCGAAGCGCGTACCGTCGATCAGGCCGGCGTCATCGACCAGCATGGCCAGTCGCGCGCCGCCCGCCAGCGGCGCGACGACGGCGTAGGCAAACGCGATCGCCTGCATGACGGCCGCCCAGCTGGTATCGATCCGCCACGCAAATCGTCGCGCCGCTACCGGTAGGAGCGCCGCCAGCGCGAACAACACGCCGCCCGCGCCCGAGAGCACGAGCGGCAGCGCCGCGTCGCTCGGCTCGTAGTAGCGCCAGCCCGCCAGCAGCGTGACGAAGCCGAAGCACGCCGGAACGGTCAGCCCGAGCGGCTGTCGCTCCCAGACCGCGAGCGTCAGCGTTGCCAGCGAGTACGCGCCCAGGAAGAGCGTCACGTCGCCTTCCGCCTGAGCTGCCGCTGAAAGGACGAACAGCCCCATGCCGAACGCGACCGCGTAGACGTGCCGCGTCAGCCCCGGCCACCACCAGCGCATGCTCGCACCGGCCGCCGCCATCAGCAGCGACACGCCGAAGAACGTCCACGTCGCGTTCTCCGCCTGCGCCGTCCCCACGTGGTGGGCCGCCGACACGATCTCGAAGACGCCGAGGCCGATCGTCAGAGCGGCCGCGTAGAACAGCGCCACCGCACTCTCGACCTCGAACTTCTCGGTCCGCCCGACTGCCGGCTGCAAGTCGAACAAGTGGACCCTTGTTGTGCTCAGCCGCGCTGCGACGAGGTAGAACGCTGCCGCGCCGAGATGCACGCCGGCGCCGGTGCGCGGGAAACTTGTGTACACGCCTTCGAAGCAGACCCACGCCACCGTCACTGCGCCCAGCGCCATCCAAGGGAGGTGCTGCCGCCCGGCCCAGCGCGAGCCAGTTGTCGCTCCGATGCTGATTCCGTAAGCGACGCCGACCATCGCGATCGCCGTGCCGTACCACTGATAGCCGACGTCCATCGCGTAGACGATCGTCACGGCGGCGCCGCCGGACACCGCCAGCGCGACAACACAGAGGGATCCTTCGAGCTGCTTCAGCATTCGCTGCGCACCGAACGCCTGCGCCCAGTAGAAGATCGCGCCGGCGAACGCCGTCGGCGGGAGATACCAACGCGTCGTCAGGCGCCAGATCGCCTCGTCTGATCTGCTGCCGCCCGCGACGGTCATGCCCAGCGCGACGGCCAGCGCGACCGGCACGACGGCATGCGCCACCACTGTCCCCAGCGGTCCGAACGCTTCGTTCGTCTTGCCCGGCGGCAGCAGTTGTGGGACCGACAGCACGACCGCCAGCGCGATGAAGCTCCCGGGATACGCCTCGGGCGGCGCGCCCGACAGCGTCAGTACCGCGATCGCTGAGCTGAACGACGCGCCGATCATCGGGACGGCGTACCACTTGCCGAGGCCCGTGTACGAGATCGCCGCGTAGAACAGCGCGCTAGAGATCGAGCCGGCCAGCCAGAGGCCGAGCGGGTCGATGTTGTCGTCCGCGAGGAAGAAGCCGTACGCGCCGACGAAGTTCAACGGCACCAGCAACGAGCCGAGCGCGAAGAACACCACGCCGGCTTGCCGGACGCGCGGTACGCGCAGGCAGTACAGCCCGGCGAGCAGGAAGGACAGCGTGAACGCCGACAGCAGGCCCATCTTGATCCTGTCGTCGAGCGAGTAGCTCGACTGCCCCGAGAAGCCCACGTAGACGAGCGTCGCCATCACGATCAGGAACGCGCCCAGGTAGAGCAGCAGGTTGGCCTGCTGCTCTACCAGCCAGCCCGGCCCCTCGCGATTCGTCGGAGCGGTGGCCCGCCGCGACTGGGGAGGCGCCCCGCGCGTGGGCGGAGCAGCAGCTGCGGGCGGCACTGCCCGCGGCGCCGGCTGCGTGCCCGTCGGGGCCGCCGCTGCGGCTGCCTGTCCGAGGAGCGGCAGGTAGCGCGGCCGCAGCCGGAGGTACAGCTCGCCGTCGATCTCCCGCTCGTCCCGCAGCCCCTCCAGCTCGTTCAACATGAACGCCGCGCCGCTTCGCCGTTCAGCCCTGGTCGCGACCAGCCGCCGCCCGCAGCGACGGCAGAGGTCGGCCGAGCGGGCGTTCTCGGCCCCGCAGTTCAGGCAGTAACGCAGCGGTCGTTCCGTGGTCATGGTGTCCTCCCTATCCGTGCTTCTGGATATAGACTACGCTCGGCCGGAAGCTGCGGTAAGGAACAAAGGGGCCATCTTTCGGGGGTAAGCGTGGGCCGGCCGGTAGTACGAAACTACTACGGCAATGGAGCCCCGACCGCTACGGCCGGCCGCCGCCGCAGCTGGAGCCAGTCCGGCTGGCCGGCGTGCAGCCCGAGCGACCGCGCCGCGACCACGATGAGCACCGCTGCCAGGAGCGGCGGTGCGAGGTTCGGGCCGATCGTGGCGACTGGCAGCACGAAGAGGAGCAGCGCCGGTATCGCCAAGCCGAAGACGTCACGCCGGTAGACGGCGAGGAGTACTGCCGGCAAGAGCAGGACCTGGAGGTCGTGCTGGTGCATGTGCGGGCTCGCCAGGATCGTCGCTGCGGCGAGCGCCAGCGCCGGTCTCGACCCGTCGTCGAGATTGGGCTGCTTTCGCCACACCAGGATGGCGAGGAACAGCGTGACCGCCGACGCCAAAAGCGTGAGCAGCAGGACCGCCGTCTGGTCGTCCGGCGGCAGCACGCGGGTGAGGAACGCGTTCCACCCGAACATGTTCACGCGGTTCATGCCGAACTCCTGGCGCCAGCCGACGCTCCGGGCCAGCATCTCTGGATACTCGACGAACGTCGTCCTTCCGCCGGCCAGCAGCACGGAGACGCCTGCCAGGACCGCAGCACCAGCGGCGAACCCGCCCAGGGCCCGCCAGCTGCGCGTCGTGACCAGGTACAACACCGGCACAAAGGCAAGCTGTGGTTTGATCAGCGACGCGGCCAGCGCCATGCCGGCAGGCCCGTCGCGCATGCTCGAGCGGAGCCGGTAGAACAGGATCCAGGACAAGAGAACGACCGGCGAAAGCTGTCCGTAGAGCAAGGACGCGTAAACCGGGAACGACCCCACGGCCGCCAAGCTGAAGATCAGCGCTCTGCCCCGGCCCATCCTCCGCAGCTCCGGCCGGAGGAGGAAAAGCGCCGCGCCGACCGTCAGGACGCCGATCGCGAACCACGCGGCCTGCGCCCTGCCGTACGAGAGCTTGGTGAGCGGCTCCATCAGGCCGGCGACGAAGGGAGGGTTCATGTAAGCCAGCCCCGTGTCTCGCCCGGCGGGCCGGCCGAGGATCGCTTGCTCGACGTAGGCGAGCGCCTCGGGCTGGTAGATCGCCCAGCCGGAACCGGCGCCGACCAGCTCTCCCGCGGCGTAGAACGCCACGAAGTCCTCCCGCCGCTCGATGCTCACTCCGTCCCAGTAGTCGACGACGTGCCGGACCAGATAGCTCCACGAGGAGCCGGCCTCCGCAACGAGGACTAGGCCGAGCAGCAGTTGCGCCGCCCGGCACCCCAGCGCACGGCGCGGCGCCAGCCAGGTCACGCATCTCGCCGCTGCTCGCTGCTTCTCCATCGTCCGACGCGGCCAAGCGTACGCCCGCAGCGCCGCGCTGGTAAGGGGCGAACGCCCCAAAGGCGCATGGAGCCGGGGCCATCAATTCGTAGTCCAGGTGTACTACTCCCCGATTGACGGCCCGGCGTCTCCATCGCTACGCTGCGGCAGCAGGTGATGCTGGCTGAAACGATGACGAGGGCGCGTGGGGCGCGGCTGGAGCTGCGCCACTGGTGGGCGCGCGAGCGGATCACCGGCGTGGCGTTCTTCCTCTTCGCCGTGCGCTGGGTGGCCTGGGCGGTGGCCGCGATCATCGTCGCGCTCGACATCGTCCCAAAGGCGAATGTGCGGCAAGAGCCCTGGCTTATCTTCGGTACATTCGCCCAAACCGCCGCGGCAACGCTCTATCTGCCGCTCTTCCGCCCGCGCGTGCGCGATCGGCTGCGGGGCTGGCTCGGCGCTGATGTGAACGACATCCTCGTCGTCGGCCTGGCCGACCTGGCGCTCTCGTTGGGCATTGTCTACCTCAGCGGAGGTTGGGACAGCCCTTACTACCTGT
>JBIOYF010000339.1:0-4844 GCA_044870035.1 Dehalococcoidia bacterium | reverse complement strand
CCGACGTAGTTCGAGCCGCGCATCGCGACGACCAGCCGGCGCAAGAACGCGTCGTTGCCGAACCACTCGCAGGCCACGCGCCCGACGAAGCCCTGGAGAAACATCGTGTTGAAGAAGATGCCGTCGGCGCCGCTGGCGCGCGCGAACTCGGCGTCGTGGTGGACCGGGTAATAGTCTCGCGTCGCCCCGACGGCCTGTACCGAACGCCGGAGCGTGAGCGGCAGACTGACCGGCGGCAGCTTGTCGCCGGCGCTCCACGAACGCGTCACGCGCCGCCTCCCGCCGGTCGATAGGTGAAGAGAGTGAACGTGTGCGTGCCGACGACCTGGCCGTGCTGGTTCCGGAACGTCTCGACCGTCGTCACGAAGTGGCCGGTGCCCAGTCGGGTCGTCTTCTCTTCGCTGACGGCGGCCAGCTTGTTCGCCGCCGTGATGCGATCGCCGTAGCGCAGGGGCACGAAGTACTCCTGTACGGCGTTCACCGCGACCGTCAACGTGCAGCCCTCCAGCTTGAGCGCATCGATCACGCTCTCGCGCTCCGCGACCGGCCAGACCAGCGGGCGGCCCCAGGTGTAGAGCATGGCCGGCGGCGCGAACGTGCCGTGCAGCCACGTCGAGCGCGCGTACGCGTCGTCGAAGTAGATCGGGTTCGGGTCTTCCACCATCTCGCACCAGAAGCGCGCCATCGCCTCGTTGGTGGGGTAGGGGGCGGGCTGGGGCGCGGTTTCCTTCCCGATCAGGGCTTGCTGTTCAGGCGTAAGCGCAGGCATGGAGTACCCGAATTGTAGCAGGCGCGTTCGCGCGCGCTAGATCGTCGTCAGCGCGCCGTCGACCATCAGCAGATGGCCCGTCACGTACGACGCAGCGTCCGAGCAGAGCCAGACGACCGCTTCGGCGACCTCCTCCGGCGTGCCGAGCCGTCCGATGGGAAGCACGACTTTCGGGCCCTCCGTCTGGCCGCCCAGGGCTTGCGTGAGCGGCGTATCGATGAAGCCCGGGCAGACGGCGTTCACGCGAATGCCGGAGCGGACGTACTCGACCGCGGCGGTCTTGGTCAGGCCGGCCACGCCGTGCTTGCTCGCGACATATGCCGGCAGACCCCACATGCCGACGACGCCGGCCGCGGACGCCGTGTTCACGATCGCGCCGGCGCCCTGCTTGAGCATCTGGGGGATCTCGTGGCGCATGCAGAGCCAGACGCCCTTCAGGTTGATCGCGATCAGCCGGTCGAAGTTCTCCTCGCTGCACTCCGCGGTGAGAGCGCGCGCGCCCAGGATGCCGGCGTTGTTGTGCGCGAGATCGAGACGGCCGTACGCATGCACCGTTCGTTCGACCAGCGCTTTCACATC
Source organism: Dehalococcoidia bacterium (assembly GCA_044870035.1). Classification (GTDB taxonomy): domain Bacteria; phylum Chloroflexota; class Dehalococcoidia; order DSTF01; family RBG-16-68-14; genus JBBDXS01. Next base: position 3,496 of record JBIOYF010000339.1, on the reverse strand, counting down.
CGCCGGCTTCGACACGTCCGCCTCGACGAAGATCGCGCTACCGCCGTTCGATTCGATCTGCTCGACGGTCTTCGCGCCGCCCGGGGCGTCGACATCGGCTACGACGACGCTCGCGCCCTCGCGCGCGAACGCGAGCGCGGACGCGCGCCCGATGCCGGACGCCGCGCCGGTGACCAGCGCCACTCTATTGTCGAACTGACCTGCCATCAGGGGGCGCTACATGCGTTCCAGGATCGTCGCCGTCGCCAGCGCACCGCCGCAGCACATGGTGATCAGCGCCGTGCTCTTGTCGGTGCGCTCCATCTCGTGCAACGCCGTCGTGATCAGGCGGCTGCCCGTGCAGCCGACGGGATGGCCGAGCGCGATCGCGCCCCCGTTCACGTTCACCCTGTCCATGTCCGGCTGGTGCACGCGCGCCCATGAGAGCACCACCGAGGCGAACGCCTCGTTGATCTCCACCAGGTCGAAGTCGCTCATCTTGCGGCCGGAGCGCTTCAGGATCCGCTCCGTCGCGTCGATCGGCCCGTCCAGCAGGTAGTACGGGTCGGAGCCGACGAGCGCTTGATGTGCGATGCGCGCGCGCGGCTTCAGGCCCAGCTCCTTCGCCTTGTCTTCGGACATCCAGAGCACGGCCGCGGCGCCGTCTGAGATCTGCGAGCTGTTGCCGGCGGTATGAATGCCGTCCTCCTGTACGGGCTTCAGCCCGGCCAGACCGTCCAACGTCGTCTCGCGGGGTCCCTGGTCCTTGGCGACGTTCTGCTTCTCCCCGGTCGGGCCGTTTTCGCCCAGCACGGGCGCTTCGAGCGGCACGATCTCGCGGTCGAAGCGGCCTTCCTCCTGCGCTCGGAGCGCTTTGCGCTGCGACGCGAGGCCGAACGCGTCGACCTCCTCGCGGCCGATGCCGCGCTTCTCCGCGATGCGCTCGGCCGCCTGAAACTGCGTCTGGGCGTTGTCCCAGGGCCACTCCTCGGGCTGGAAGAAGCCCGGCCCGTTGAAGACGTTCGCCCCCAGCCCGACGCGGCTCATCGCTTCGACGCCGCAGGCGATGCCGACGTCGATCGCGCCGGCCGCGATCAGCGCGGCGATGAAGTGGTTCGCCTGCTGGCCGGAGCCGCACTGGCAGTCGATCGTGGTTGCGGCCACCTCGTACGGGTAGCCGGTGCTCAGCCAGGCGTTGCGTGTGACGTTGGCCGCCTGCTCGCCCGCCTGCGTGACGCACCCGCCCACGATCTGCTCGACCAAGGAAGGCTCGACGCCCGCCCGCCGGATCACCTCCTTCTGCGCGGCGCCCAGGAGCGTGGCAGGGTGCAGGCCGGCGAGCCAGCCCTTGCGCTTCCCGATCGGCGTGCGTACGGCCTCGATGATGACAGGGCTAGGCATGTTCGGTCGTCCTTCCTTCCTGTTCGGCGCGTTGTGGCGGGAGGGCTCCTCAGAGCGAAGAAAAGCTATCAAGCCGCCCTGCGCCTCGTCAAGAAGCGAAGCTATACGACGCCAGGCACCGACCGCGCGAGCCGCTGTCTGCGACCGGTCTGTAACACGCTATTAACCATTCGGAAACGCCTGCGAAATCCGCCCGTAACACGAGCTCCTTACGCTGGGGTCAACTGTTCGAGGTGAGGGGAGGCGTCGGCGAAGGTCTTGCTGTCCGCAGCTGAGCCGCCTGGCGAAGCAGCCGCGATCGTTTCGGCGGGCAATCTGCGCGTCGACGTGGCGATGTACTGCGCCTTTGTGGCTGACCAGCCGGTCGCGCTGACCTACCAGGAGTTCGATCTGCTGCGGCTCCTCGTCGCCGGGCGCGACCGCATCATTCCCTACGACGAGCTGATCGCCGGTATCTGGCGCGGCGAGAAGCCCGGAACGCGTCGACAGCTCGGCGTGGCCGTGTGCCGCCTGCGCGCGAAGATCGCTGCGGCGCGCCCGTACCGCATCCTGACGGTGCGCGGCCGGGGCTATGGCCTGACAGTCGTCGAACAACCTGTCGGGACGGAGTAGGACTGGAGCCGCCGCGTCGAGGCGCTGGCACGCGCCGTCGCCTGAGCTGAGCGCTTAGTGGGCCTCCTCGCCGCGGAGCGCCGGCGGTTGCGAGCGCAGCCGCGCCAACCCGCCACGAGCCTGATCGATCGCGACGAACGCGCCTCCCGCTACGGCGATCGCGAAGAGCGGGTACAGCGGCACGTGATACCTCGGATCGCTGGCGAAGACGATGTGAAACAGCGACCAGAACAAGAAGACACTCCCGAGCAGCAATCGCCGCGGCTCCCGCCGCAGCCAGAACGGCAGCGATACCACCGCCGCGAAGAACAGGACGTAGTAGCTGTCGGTAAACACGTGCCAGAGCGGGCCCTCAAGTCCTGCGGGCTCGAACGGCGTGGAGTCGAGCGTCGTCAGCCACGGGATCAGCACGATGTCGGAGCGGTAGAGGTGATAGAGCTTCAGCCCGCTTAGCTCGATCTCGCGTTCGGGGTGCGTGACGGCGTAGTCGACGGCGCGCCGGGGGTAGGCGCGGTACGATGCCACCTCCCAGTCCGGCCGGAAGAGCGACCGGTCCATCGGTACGCCGTTGACATCGTCCTGCGTCCACTTCGTGTACCCCGTTGAGTCGGGCGCGTGGCCGATGCGCAGCACGGTTGCCGAGTTCGTCGAGACCGGGATAAACGCGTGCATCTCGACGGCGTTGCGCACCGTCCACGGGGCGATCGTCGCCGCTGCCGCGACGAGCGCGACCGTCGTGGAACGGAACGCCGCGCGCCAACCCGATCGGGCCAGCCAGTACGTTGCTGCCGCAGGCAAGAGCACTGCTCCCTCTCCGCGCGTGAGCAGCGCGACGCCGGCAAGCAGTCCGAAGCATGCTGCGACCATCCACGGCTTCAGCGCCGGCGGCGGCGCGACGACCAGCCACAGTCCAGCGACGAAGAGCAGCGTGAAGAGCTCGTCGGGAAAGAGTACCGGCGTCCAGGCGATCGCGTTCGGAAAGACGGCGAAGAGTGAGCAGGCGAGGAACCCGGCACGCCGATCGAACAGCGCGGCGCCCAGCGCGTAGACGAACGGTACCGTCGCTGCGCCGAAGACGGCGTTCATCCCCTTCGCGCTGGTCACGCCCACGCCGAACAGCTTGAAGACGGCTCCCAGGACCAGCGGATAGGCGGGCGGCCAGAATGCGGTCGGCTCGCCGGGCCCGACGATCTCGTACAAACCGGCGCGCGGCGCGACGAAGCCGAAGCCCTTCGCCACGTTGATCCCGACGATGAAGTACCAGTGTGGGTCGCCGCCCAGCGGGTAGGTGTCCGCGTAGAGCGCCCAGAAGAGCCGGAGCGTGAGCGCTACCAGCGTAATGCCGGACACCCAGACGGCCGCCGCCGAGACGCGGAGCGCCTCGACTCGCCAGCGTGGCAGCGCGATTGCCGTCGGTATCGGCCGCACCCAACTCTCCTAGTCCGCCAGCAAGTGTTCGCCAGAATACCATCGCGGCTGGCGAAGTCAAGGGCGGCAGCTTCCG
>JBIOYF010000338.1:0-2160 GCA_044870035.1 Dehalococcoidia bacterium | reverse complement strand
GCGATCATCAGCGTCACGAGCGAGCCCTCGTCCACCTGGGTGCCCGGCGACGGGCTCTGCTGGAACACGGTCTCCTTATCGACGCTGTTGTTCCTCACTTCGATGATCACGTAGCGCAGGCCCGCCTGCGCGACGGCGTTGATCGCGAGCAGCGCCGGTTGGTGGCGCACGTCGGGCACCTGGCCGGACTGCACGTCGACCGGCGCGGCCGCCGTCGGCTGCGGGTTGTCGGAGCCCTCGCCGATAGGCTGCCCAACCTGCGGCCCGTTGGTCTGGACCGATGGCGTGCTGTCGCTGCTCCGGTTCCAGAACATCACCATGCCGACGATGATCAGGACCACGACGACAGCTCCCGCGACGATCCAGCTGGTCGAAACGAGCGGCACAAGCCCTTCGCGCGTGACGTCGGGTAGGGGCGGCAGCTCCGGCTCCGGCTTGGCGCCCGGCAGCTCCGAGACGAACTCGCGCGCATTCAGCCCCAGGTACTGCGCGTAGGTGCGCATGAACGCTCTCGCGTAGACGGGCGCAGGGAGCACCTGCAGTTCGCCGTGCTCAAGCGCCTGGAGGTATCTTCCCGAGATGCGCGTATCACGCTCCACGTCGTGGAGCGTCAGGCCACGCGCGGTCCTCGCGTGCGTGAGCGCCTTCCCGATCTGTTCGACGGACATAGAGGGCTTCATGCCGACTATAGCCCGGGCCGAGCTTGCGGGCAAGCAATCGGTTGTTATCGATTGCGGATCGTCGTAGCTTGTCGGTAGTTATGCGGATACTTGTTATTGGAGGGACGCGCTTCATCGGCCCGCCCGTCGTGCGCCGGCTCGATCAGCTCGCACATGACGTAACGATCTTTCATCGTGGCGAGACCGAGGCCGATCTCCCGTCCAGCGTCCGTCACATTCATGGCGACCGCCAGCGCCTGTCGGACGCGCACGAGACCATCCGCGACGTGGCGCCTGACGCCGTCATCGACATGGGCGCCATGACTGAGAGCGACGCCCAGGCCGTCGTCGATGCCGCGCGCGGCGTCGCGCGCAGGCTCGTCCTGATCAGCAGTCAGGACGTCTATCGCGCGCACGGACGCTTCCACGGCAAAGAGCCGGGCCCGCTGAAGCCTGTCCCGGTGACCGAAGACTCGCCCGTTCGAACGAAGCTGTATCCGTACCGGGGGTCAGATTGCGGGCCTCGACGACTACGAGAAGATCCTCGTCGAACGCGTCGTCATGAACGCCCAGGGCCTGCCGGCGACCGTCCTGCGCCTTCCCGCCGTCTACGGTGAAGGTGACTATCAGCACCGGCTGGCGCTGGAGCTGCGGCGCATGGACGACGGCCGGCCGGCGATCTTGCTCGACGAGCGGCTCGCCGGCTGGCGCTGGACGCGCGGCTACGTCGAGAACGCTGCCGCCGCCGTTGCGCTCGCCGCCACGGACGAGCGCGCGGCAGGGCGCATTTACAACGTCGGAGAGGAGGACGCGCTCTCTTACGCCGGTTGGCTGCGCGCGGTCGGCCGCGCCGCTGGCTGGACCGGCGAGGTCATCGCCGTCCCGCCGGACCGCCTGCCCAAACCGCTCCGTCCGCCTCCGGGCGACTACTACCAGCACCTCGCCGCCGGCACGGCGCGCATCCGCGCCGAGCTGGGCTACGTCGATCGTGTCGCGCACGATGAAGGGCTGCGCCGCGCCATCGAGTGGGAGCGCGCCAACCGCGGCGAGCTCAGTCCACGCCTGTTCGACTACGCAGCCGAGGACGAGGTGCTGGCTTCGTTGCGCTAGCGCTACACTGGGAGGCCATGTGCAGAAGCATCAAACGCTTGAGAGAGAGGGACGAGATCGCCAGCCAGGCGGAGATCGAGGAAGCAGCGCTTCAGTTCGTGCGCAAGATCAGCGGCTATCGACAGCCGTCACGCGCGAAGGAGGCTGCCTTCCACGCCGCCGTCGATGAGATCGCCGTCGCCTCGAAGCGTCTCCTCGAAGAGATCACGACCTAGCGCTCTCGACCCCCGACCCTCGACCCCCGACCCTGGCGGGGCGTGGAGGGGTGGGGTTAGAACACCTCCGGGCACCACGGCGCCGGGTCCCACGAGAACATCGCGTCGGCGCGCAGGGCCGTCTCATAGTCGCTATCGATCCGCCCGGCCTTCCTTAGCGTCGTGGGGCGCACGCC
>JBIOYF010000337.1:0-6542 GCA_044870035.1 Dehalococcoidia bacterium | reverse complement strand
CGGCGCGCGCACGAGCCCGAGCTGCCCGGCGAGGAAGCCGCGGCAGGCCGCGACTTCGCGCTGCGCCGGCCGCCGGTTCAGTCCCGCCGGCGTCAGCGGGTTACAGAGCACGGCGTTAGTCACGAAGACGCGCTCCCGCAGCAGGCCGGCTTCGTCGAGGAACGACTGAAAGCGCCGGCCCGTCACGTCGGACGTCATCGGCACGCCCGTGCGCGCGGCGCCGAGCCGACCGGGCGCCTCGGCGACGAAGAATACGTCCGCGTCGAGCGGGCCGTTCGCTTCGCTCAGCACGTGGACGTGGTTCATCGCCGGGCAGGCGAAGCAGTCGACGACGGAGTCGACCAAGCGGTCGAAGGCGGCAGTAGCTTGAGGCTGGAGGCTGGAAGCTGGAGCCGAAACGTTCGTCACGATCCTATCGAGCCTCCAGCCTCAAGCTGCGAGCTTCTGTATCCGGAGGGATCTGCTTGCACAGCATGGTACAATAGCTCCGATCTCCCATGTCATCTCGGCTTGCGCCCGAGTACGACGAGTCACGCTGGGTGCTGAAGGCGCTCCGCGAGACCGCGCACGAGCTGGAGGCGCAGCTCTCCGGCCTGCGCGAGAAAGACCTCCGCTGGCGACCCTCCGACGACAGCTGGTCGCTCAAAGAGATCGCTGCCCATCTGCGCGACTGCGAGGAGCACTTCCTCGAGTGCCTGGAGCTCATCGTTCAGCAGCGCGCTGACACGATCCCCTGCTTCGACGCCGACGCGCTCGTTTTCGAACGCGACTACCGCGACTGCAACGTCTATGAGGCCGCCGAGCGCTTCGAGTACCTGCGCTACCGGTCGGTCAGCATCCTGTGGAGCCTGGACGACGACGACTGGGCCCTCTCGGCGCGCCATCCGTACCTCGGCTCCGTCAGCGTGCTCCAGCTGGCGCGCGAGCGCAGCCAGCACGACCTGGAGCACCTCTGGGCCGCCCGCCGGCTGCACCAGCAGCTCGTCGAGCGCGCACCGGCGCGCCGCTAAGCAACCAGCGCGGAGAGGATCTCCTCCAGGTGGTCGAAGACCATGAGGTGGCCTTCGTCCGGGAGGTACTTCGTGTGAGATCTAGGGATGGCGCCGGCCATGTAGCGTCCCATCGACGGCGGCACGGTGAGATCGGCGCCGCCGTGCCAGACCAGGACGTCGACGGCGATGTCCTCGGGCCGGAAGCGCCAGGGCCGCGAGAACAGCCACGCTTCGCGGGCCAGGCCTCGGCTGCCTTTGCGGAAGATTTCGCGCAGCGTGGCGAGCATCATCGCGCGCACCTCGGGCCGGTCGACGATGCGCTGGTCGGGCGGCGGTAGCTGGCGTCGCGCGAAGCCAAGCGCGAGTCGGGGAAAGAGGCGCGCGTTGAGCGCCAGGTACCACAACGCAAACCGGACCAGCAGCGGGATGCGCCGCCAGATGGCAAGCGTTACCCGCGTCGACCAGCGCAGTCCCGCCCGCGCCGCCGGCTTATCGACCGGCCCCCAGCCGGACACGATCGCGGCGCGGGTCAGCAGCTCCGGGATCTTGGCGCCGCACGCCGCGACGTAGGGCCCGCCGCCCGACACCCCGAGCACCGAGAAGCGCTGGATGCCGAGCTGTTCGGCGGCTTCCTTCACGTCGTCCGGCCAATCATCGATCTCGCGGCGCTTCTGAAAGTCGGAGCGGCCGAAGCCCGGCCGGTCGATAGCGATCAGTCGCACGTCGAGGCGTTTCGCCGTCTCGTCCGCCAGGCTGATCTCCAGATGACAGCTCGGGAAGCCGTGGAAGTAGAAGACGGGCCGGCCGTTCGGGTCGCCATACTCGGCGTACGCCAGCGTCCGGCCGTCGCTGAGGCGAAGCGTTCGGATGTCTTCGGTGGGCATGGCCGTGCTACCAGGCCGGACTACTGGCCGGTCAGCTCGGCGAGGCGCTGCAGGATGTCCTGCAGCCGCGCGATCTCCTCGCCGTAGCCGGCGAAGTCGCCGTCGCGCAGCAGCTGCTGTGCGCGGTTGAACGAGTCGTTCGCTTGCTGAATGAGCGCATCGACATCGGCCGGCAGATTCTCAGTCGGCTGCGGTGACGGCGTTGGCTCAGGGGTCTCGCCGGGCTGCGGCGTCGCGCTCGCGGGCGGCGTGGGGCTGCCCTCGCCGATCGTCGGCGCCGTGGGCGGGGCGCGTCCGAGCAGGACCTCGAGCGCCCGCGCCAGTGTCGGCTCCATGGCGATGTCGTTCCCGTTTGCGACGACGACACGCTTCAGTTCGGGCAGGCTGCCGGCCGTCGACTGCAGATAGATCGGCTCGACGAAGAGGTTACCCCTGCCGATCGGGATCATGAGCAGGTTGCCGCGGATCACCTGTGAGCCGGACTGGTTCCACAGGCTGATCTGGGCAGAGATGGTCGTGTCCTGGTCGATGCGCGACTCGACCTGCGACGGCCCGTAGACGAGCGTCTCGGTCGGGAAGCGGAAGGCGAGCAGCTTGCCGTACTCCGCGCCATCGGAGCGCGCGGCCAGCCAGGCGATCGTGTTGTTCCGGCGGGCCGGGCTAAAGGGTATGAACAGGACGAACTCCTCGTCCTGTTCGCCGGGCAGCCGCATGATCACGTAGTACGGATCGACTGTCTGGGACTGGCTGACGCCGAACACCTCGCTCGGGATCGTCCACGCGTCCTCTTTGTTATAGAAGACCCCCGCGTCACGGATGTGGTAGCGCTGGTAGAGCCGCGCCTGGAGCCGGAAGAGGTCTTCTGGATAGCGCACGTGCGCGCGTAGCGACGCCGGCATCTCATCGAACGGTGTGAAGAGGTTCGGATAGATGTCATCGTACGCGCGCGCGATCGGGTCCGTGGGATCGACCAGATAGAACGTCACCCCACCGTCGTACGCGTTCACAACGACCTTCACGCTGTTGCGCACGTAGTTCAGACCGTCCACCCGCGTCGAGTACGGGTAGCGGTCCGTGTACGTGTACGCGTCTTGCAGCCAGTAGAGCTTGCCGTCCGCCACGACGAGGTACGGGTCGGCATCGAGGCGCAAGAACGGGGCGATTTCGTGCACGCGCCCGGCGATGTTGCGCCGGTAGAGCAGCCGGCTGTCGCTATCAAGCGCATCGCTGATGAGCAGGTTCGTATCGGCGAACTCCCACGCGTAGAGGGCGCGACGGAGCAGCGAGCTGAGCCGCACGCCACCACCGCCGTCGAAGCGGTTCTGCGCCTGCTCGTTATCGCCGGAGGCGTAGTCAAACTCATCGTAGCTGGACGCGACGACCACGTAATGGTCGGGCTCCTCGCCGTAATAGATGCGCGGCTGATCGATGGGAACGTCGCCCTTGGGCGGAATGTCGCTGACGAAGAACGTCGGCAGCCCCTCTGCGGCGACCTCATTCACCGGCAGCATCGCGAGGCCGAAGCCGTGCGTGTACTGCAGCCGCCGGTTTACCCAACCGCGCGCATCGATCGGTAGCCGCTCGGGATCGAGCTCGCGCGCCGCCAGCATGACCTGTCGTTCTGTACCGTCAAGGGGGTAACGGTCCACGTCGACGTTGAGGAACGTATAGAGCGGCCGGATCGTCTGCACCTGGTCCAGCGTCTGGATCAGCGGCCGGTGGTCCCAGAGGCGGATGTTCAGGATTGTACCCGGGTTGGCCGCGATCTCCTCCGCTGAGACTTCGTTCTGGGCAGGGTAGGGGCGCTCTTCGATCTTGTCGAGGCCGTAGGCTGCGCGGGTCGCCTCGATGTTACGAGCGATGTAGGTTCGCTCTCGGGTCAGCTCGTTCGGGTCTACCTGGAAGCGCTGGACCGTCGCCGGATAGATCACGCCGCCCGCGATCCCCGCGACGACCCAGACCGCCGTCGCCGCGATCGGCAGGAACAGCAGCCGTCGTTGGAAGACGCTGATCACGATCGCCACGGCTACCAGCGCCGCGAGGCCCATCAGAACGTAGGTGACGGGCAGCCGCGCGTGTATGTCCGTGTACGCCGCCCCGAACGCGGCGCCCTGGTCCGAGAAGGCCAGCGCGTAGCGGCGCAGCCAGTAGCGCCAGATGAACAGTCCCAGCATCACGACGAGCAGCAGCGACACGTGCGGTCGCGCGTACCGTGACGACTCCGAAAAGCCGCCGATGACGAGCCGCCCGGCGTAGATCGCCGCGACGACCAGCAGCGTCAGGATAACGACGCCAAGCGACCAGCCGGCGATGAAGTTGAGTACGGGGAGGCGAAACACGTAGAAACCGACGTCCTGCTCGAACACCGGATCGTTCACGCCGAACGACTTGCTGTGCGTGTAGAGCAGGATGTCGTTCCAGTGGCCGCCCGCCTGCGTTCCGAAGATGACCGCGGCGAAGAGCGTCGCCGCAATGCCGATGATAAGCCCGATGCGCCGGACGGCAGCGGGCGGGGCATCGGTGAACGAGAATGACGGCGCGGTGAAATCGCGGCTGGCCAGGCGCAGCGCGACGAGCGTGTTCGCGCCGAAGAAGGCAAGAAATACGCCCGCGCCCGCGAAGAAGAGCCAGATGCTCGTGACGATACGCAGCCGGTAGACGGAGCGGTAGCCGACGCTATCGAACCAGAGCCAGTCGGCGTAGATGTCCTTACCGGTGCTCGCGACGATGAAGATGATGATCAGCGCCGCCAGAGCGATGCCCCAGCGCATGAGCCCGCCCGGGAGCCGGAATCGACGCTGTCGGGTACGGAAGCGGAACGGGCCGGGTGGCGGGCCGAGCTCGCCGCCTTCGTCGGGGGGCTGAAACCGGAAGATCGACATGCGTGCGTCCTGCGGCTGTCGAGGAGAGGGTACAGCAGCGGCGCATTAGCAACAATCGATGAACGGAAGCCGCCTCTACAGGCGGCTTCTCTCATCCCCAAGAGCAGGGTTCGCGCTACGGGTTCTCGATAACGTCCTTGAAGGCGGGAATGAGGTGCTCCGCCCGGTTGTAGACGCTGGCGGCTTCCAGCGTACGCAGGTACTTCTGGAGCTGCGCCTCGCGTAGCTCGCCCAGGCGCAGCTTGCCTTCTTGCACGCTGTCGCCCAGCGCCAGGATGTGCGCCTCGCGCAGCGCGGTGTCGCGGCGCAGGTCGGCGGCGAACATCGCCTCGCCGCGGCTCAGCCAGATCTGCACCGTGGCGTTGTTGGCCTCGTCGTGGCGGATGTAGTACTTCACATGCTCGACGCCGTACGCGAGATGGCGGCGTAAGTCGTTCGCCGTGTTGTCGAAGAGCTGGCGATCGGCCTGCGAGCGGCCGATCTTGTCGCCCCACTCGCACAGCGCGAGGAGGAACGATGCGCGCAGGATGTTCACGTAGCAGACCAGCTCCGTGAACTTGAACGCTGCGTAGGCAGTGCGGTTCATGAAGCCAGGCGTCTGTACGCCCAGGCCGCCGCCGTTCGAGAGCGCGCGCTTGCGAAACGCCTCCACGTGCCGCGCCTGGTCGAACGCCTGCGTGGAAAGGAACAGCTTCACCTCGTGGTAGCCGTACGAGATGTCCTTGAACCAGCCCATCAGCACCTGGTTCGAGTTGTACTGCACCTCCGAGATGTTGGTGAAGATCTGGTCGAGCGCGGCCTCCACGTGCTCCGGCAGCGCCTCGATGGAGCCCCAGGAGATGTCCGTGGCCGGGATCCAGCGCTCGCGGATCGCCAGTTCGTAGAGATCGGCGGAGCTGTCCGCCCAGACTTCATGCTTGTCGTAGATCGTGTACGGCGCGGGCAGCCCGCGGTTAGCGGGCGCGGCCGGCCAGGCGCCGCGCGGCGTGTCGTTCTGGTACGGCCAGCGGTCGGGTGCCCAGGCGTAGCCGCCGGCGTCCGCCATGCGTAGCGTGAAGCCCTCCGGACCGAGGTCAGGTAGCTGCGGCGGACGCTCGGTTGGGACGTTGGCCCAGGCCATGCCCAGCGGCTCTCGCCCGAGCTCGACTTTGCTCAGCTTGCTCTCGGCATCAAAGGAGAGACGCAGCCGCACCGGCCCGAACGGTCCGCCCGTGCCGACCATCGATACCGCTTCGCCTTCCTCGCTGGGCTCCGACCAGATCAGGTCGGCTCCGCCGGCGGCAGGCCGGGCGCGGAACAGCTGCTCGACGGCATCCTTCCCCGATACGGTGCCAACGATCGGCATGATCAGCTCGACGTCGTCGGCCATCATGGCCACCAGTTCGTCAACGTTGCGCTTTCTCTGAAAGGAGATGTACTGGCGCGCGAGGTCGGTTCTGCTAACGGTCGTCGTATCTGCCATCGTCCGTCTCCTAAGGAGGTGCGACGGCGAACGGTTCGCCGTCGCCGCGTTTTGCTCAGGTCGAGTGCCCAGCCTTTAGGCTGGGGGGTATCAGGGTCTAGTTCCTCGGCGGGTCGATGAAGCCGCGGATGCGCTCCGGCAGCCGCTCGCGCCGGTCGCCCAGCCCGACGACGTCGAGCCGGTGGACGTACTCGTTGAACTGCCGGCGCCGCACGGCCATCAGCTTCCGGTACCCCTCGTCCAGCTGCGCCTCGCTCTTGCCGCCGCCGAGGAGGATCGCCAGCGCCTCGGTTGTGTCACCGCCGCCGGTCAGGCCGGACTG
>JBIOYF010000336.1:0-4050 GCA_044870035.1 Dehalococcoidia bacterium | reverse complement strand
TCCAGGCAGAGCTGCGTCGTCGCGTGCTGGCCTGTCCCGAACGCCATGCCTGGATCAAGCTCGATCACGACGTCGCCCGTTCGCGGGCGGTACGTTCGCCACGATGGCTTGATCACGATCCGGCGTCCGACGCGCAGCGTGCGAAAGTAGCGCTTCCACGCATCGGCCCACGACGCGTCCTTGACCGTCCGAGCGCGGAGCGGCCGCGCAACGGCGTTCCCCAGCTCGCGGAGCTCCGCGCGCAGCGCGACGACGGCCGCGCGGCCTTCAGCGCCGGCCGGCAGCCAGGCGCGCAGACGCACCGGCGCATCAGGGTCGATGCGAGTGCCGCCTTCGTCGTCGGACGCCTCTACCGTCGGTTCGATGCTCACGCCCGCCGGCGCGTAGCGACGGAGCGTATCAGCCGCCGCCTCCACCGCGTCGGGTCGCACGGCGAGCGACAGCTCCAGATAGTCCACCTACCCCAGCGCGTCGCGGATGCGACCCAGGATGCCCTTGTCGTCGTCCGGCGTCCCTGCGCCCAGCGACTCCGCCAGCTGCTGCACGAGCTGCTTCTGCTCCGCGGTCAGGTTCTTCGGCGTCATCACCTGCACCCGCACCAGCAGATCGCCGCGACCGCCGCCGCGCAGGTGCGGCACGCCCTTGTGCTTGAGCACGAACACCTCGCCGCTCTGCGTCCCCGCCGGTACGTGGAGCGACTCGGCGCCATCCAGCGTCGGCGCCTCCAGCTCGCCGCCGAGGGCGGCCTCGGCAATGTTCAGCTCCAGGTCGAAGATCAGGTCGTCGCCGTCGCGCTGGAAGAGCTTGTGCTGCCCCACGCCGATGTGCAGATACAGGTTGCCGCGCGGCCCGCCGAACATCCCGATGTTGCCCTCGCCCGAAAGGCGCAGCTGCGCGCCGTCGTCGATGCCGGCGGGGAACTTCACCTCCAGCACGCGCTTCCGCTTCTCCAGCCCGGCGCCGCGACACGTCTTGCAAGGCGTCGCCACCACGCGGCCTTCGCCGCCGCAGCGGTCGCAGGTCGACACGTTGACGAACTGACCGAACACGCTGTGCTGCACGCGCCGCACTTCGCCGGCGCCGTTACAGTTCGAGCACGTTTCGGCCTCCGTGCCCGGCTCGGCGCGCAGGCCGTTGCAGCGCGAGCACGTCTCGACGCCCGTCACCTCGACGGTCTTGTCCGCGCCGAAGACCGCCTCTTCGAACGAGAGCGTGATCTGCTGCCGGATATCGCTGCCGCGCCGCGGTGAGCGCCGGTTCGGCCGCGTGCCGCCGAAGAACGTCTCGAAAATGTCGCCGAAGCCGCCGAAGTCAAAGCCGGCGAAGCCGCGCCCGCCCGCGCCCGCCTCGACGCCCGCGTGGCCGAAGCGGTCGTACATCGAGCGGCGCTCGATGTCGCTCAGCACCTCGTACGCCTCGTTGATCGACTTGAAGCGGTCGTGGGCGTCCGCGCTCTTGTTGCGGTCCGGGTGGTACTTCATGGCGAGCTTCCGGAACGCTTTTTTGATGTCTTCCTGGGTCGCGTCCCGGCGCACACCGAGTACCTGGTAGTAGTCGTCCTTCTTTACCGTTGCCATACGTTCCTGTTCTAGAGGCTCCTATCTAATCGTCGGCCTAACCCACCCATTGTACCAGCGTCGGCAAGAAAGACCGAAGCCAGTGTAATTCACCCCGACTCGCTGTACCCTTTGCTCAATGGCAAGGCGTGGCCGGCCCCGGCATCCCGACATCCTCACGCCCCGCGAGTGGGAAGTCCTCGCCTTCCTGCGCGAAGGGCTCAGCAACGAGCAGATCGCCCAGCGGCTCGACATCACGGAGCGCACCGCGCGCTTCCACGTCTCGGAGATCCTGGGCAAGCTGGGTGTCCCCACCCGACAGGAGGCGGCCGCCTGGCAGCCCGAACAGCGGCGGCCCTGGTGGGCAGTCTTCCTCTGGCGGCCGCTCCGTAACCACTGGCTCGCGTCGAGCGTCAGCGGCGCGGTCATCGCCGCGGGTGCCGTCGCGCTCGCTTTGTTCGTCTGGGCGATCGTGCGCACGCACAACGAGGGCGCGCCCGAGCTCGCACCGTCCGCGCTCGCTGTCGGTGAAGGCGACGCCTGCGTCCTGCTAGACGGCGCCGTCAAGTGCTGGGGCCGCAACATCTGGGGCTCGCTTGGCGACGGTACTGGCCAGGACCGCTCCGTTGCCGTGCCCGTCATTGGCCTCCCCGCGGGCGTCGTTGCAATCAGCGCGGGCGCGGCGCACACCTGTGCACTGCTGCCGCAAGGGAGCGTGAAATGCTGGGGGTACAACTTCTATGGCCAGCTCGGCAACGGCGAAAGCGGCAACGCGGTACAAAATATCTTCTCTCCCGTCCCCATCGATGTCATCGGCCTCTCCGGCGCGGTCGCGATCTCGGCGGGCTCCGGCCACGTATGCGCGGTCACGTCTTCGAACGGGCTGAAGTGTTGGGGCGACAACGCCTTCGGCCAGCTCGGTGACGGCACCACCACGTTGCGTGACAGGCCCGTCGATGTCATCGGCTTGTCGAGCGGCGTTACCGCCGTCGCCGCCGGAGGTAACTTCACTTGCGCGCTGACGGACGCCGGTGCCGTCAAGTGCTGGGGGAGCAACGCCCAGGGCCAGCTGGGCGCGACAACGAGCGAACAGTGCGGATCGCCCCTGTACCGGCCTCCGTGCAGCGCGACGCCACTCGACGTCACCGGCCTTGACTCCGATGTCGCCGCTATCACCGCCGGCGGGCAGCAGCACATCTGCGCGCTCACGCGCGAAGGCGTGATGAAGTGCTGGGGCAGCAACCTCGCCGGCGAGCTGGGCACGACCGCCTCCGCGACCTGCGCGGGAGCGGAGCCCTGCAGCAACGCGCCGCGCACCGTCAATGCTCTTGAGGCAGGCGTCGTAGCGATAGGGCTCGGCTCGAACCACACCTGCGCCATCACTTCGAGCGGCGGCGCCAAGTGTTGGGGCGACAACACCGCCGGCCAGCTCGGCGACGGCACGCTGATAACGCGCGCCACCCCGACAGATGTCCTAGGCCTGACGAACGGCGTCGTCGCTATCGGCGCCGGCCAGCTCGCCACCTGCGCGCTCAAGTCGTCGGGTGCGGTTAAGTGTTGGGGCGATGACTCGCTGGGCGGCCTTGGCGACGGCACTACCGGCGCCGGCGACTGCTCCTGCCGCACGACGCCCGTCGATGTCATCGGCCTCGACGTTCCTGCGACCGCTTCGGATCAGAACGCCACAGACCCACTCACTTGCGCATTCAATTCGACGCAGCGGTTCCTGGACGCGCAGCGCCAAGCAGCGTTCACCATCTACTGTCCGTCCTACCTTCCCTCCGGCTTTCGTCTTGACACCATCTCGTTCGATCAGAGCAAGTTCGCCGGAACGCCCCCGCCCGGGCTCGGTGCGTTCATTGCCCGCTTTGTCGACGACACCGGCACGACGATCACATTCAGCCAGGGTGCCCTGGGCAACGATCTCTTCCCTCAGTGGCGCGCGGGCAGGCCGCCTCCTGCGCTCGGCACAGTGCTCTACGGCGGTGACTTCGACGCCACGCTTTACGACGTCTGGCCGGGGCAAACCGGGCCCCAGTCCGCCATCGTCTGGAGCTCATCCCCCAGCGCCCAGCAGCACGTCATCCTCGGCAACTCCACCGCCCTCGATGCGGACGTTATGCGGCGCATCGCCGAAGGCATGCTGCGGCTAGATATCACCGGCACTCCCGCACCGCTCCCGTAGCATCAACTATGGGGTGTCACCAACCCATCGGAGCTTTCTACCGGCCCTGGCTCGCTCAGGCCGAGACGTAATATCGACCCTCGACCCTCGACCCTCCCGTGTGCCACACTCCAAAGCAACGCGTAGGGGCGACCCCATGTGGTCGCCCGGGAGATCTCATGCTCAAGTCTCACTCCTGCGGCGAGCTGCGCAAGTCGCACGCCGGCCAGTCCGTCTCCCTGGCCGGCTGGGTGCACCGCCGGCGCGACCACGGTGGCCTCGCCTTCATCGACCTGCGTGACAGCACCGGCCTCGTCCAGATCGTCTTCG
>JBIOYF010000335.1:0-2302 GCA_044870035.1 Dehalococcoidia bacterium | reverse complement strand
CTCTACTTCTACCCGAAGGACAACACGCCCGGCTGCAACATGGAGGCCTGCGGCTTCCGCGACAACATGTCGATGCTCGAAGGCGAAGGCGCGGTCGTCTTGGGCGTCAGCCTCGACGATGTGCAGTCGCACCAGAAGTTCCGCGACAAGTTCGAGCTGACGTTCCCGCTCCTCGCGGACACGGAACACACGGTCGCCGATTCGTACGGCGTCTACGGACAGAAGAGCTTCCTCGGCAAGAAGTACATGGGCGTCGATCGCGCGACGTTCATCATCGGGCCGGACGGCAAGCTCGAGAAGGTCTGGCCGAAGGTCAACCCGCTCGGCCACGCCAAGAGCGTGCTCGACTGGCTGCGCAAGAACAAGTCCAGCTAACCGCCAGCTCTGCGGCGGCCCAGCGCGAACCCACCGAGACCGGTCGCCGTCGCGACGGCAGCGGCCGCCGCGAGCACGATCACCGTCGTCGCGTTGCCATCGCTCTCGCCCGCGCCGGAAGTGGCGTCGCTCGACGCCGGCGGGCCGTCGACCCCTGAGCCCGTAAGGCTCGCCGACTCCGCGCCGGACGACGCTGCTTCGTCTGTCACCACCACCGCGCCGACCATACCCGGGTGCAGCAGACAGTAGTACGGATACGAGCCGGCGGCGTCGAACGTGTGCGACAAAGACTGGCCGTCGAGCAGCTCGTTGTAGTCGCCCCAGGAGGCGTTCGCGCCGGTCACGGTGTGCGGCAGCGACCCGTTGTTCATCCACGTGACCGTGTCGCCCGGGCGGACGCGGATGATCGTCGGGCTGAAGCACGGCATGTCGCCGATCGTCACCGTGGTCGTCTCTTCAGTCGTCACCGGCTCGCCTCGACAGCCGCCGCCGGCCGACGCGTGGCTCGGGAGCGCCCACCACGAGGCGAGCCCCGCGAGCGTCACCGCTAGCAGTAGGAACCTGGACGCAGGACGAAGCGCTCGAAGTCCGGCCATCGTTCCCTCCTCTACTGCGCGACCCACGCCGACGGAAAGCCGTTCGGATCGTCGCTCAGGCTGCGGACGTGCTTGCCGTCGATCGAGACGACGGAGACGCCGGGCTGCTGGTACGGATCGCGGTGGATGACGAGGTAGTCGCTGTCCGGCGACCAGATGATGTGGCAGCCGTCGATCAGACGGCTCAGCAGCTGCGTGTCGCGGTCCCAGATAAATACGGTGTGGTGACTGCGGTCGATCGTGTAGCTCGACACCGCCAGGTAGCGCCCGTCAGGCGACCAGGCCGCCTCTCCGACGTAGTCGTTACCGACCTCGTAGCGCACCGGCGCCGTCGCTCCAGACGGCGCGACGTTCAGCGTGAACGGGAAGCCGCGCACGCTGCCAAACGCGAGCAGAGCGCCATCGGGCGACCAGGTGGCGACGAGCGGCACGCCGTTCGCGCTCCGCGCCTCGCCTTTCTGCCCGGCGACGAGCGCCGGGTCGCCGGCACCGGCGATCTGCGCGATCCGGTGCGCGCCCCCGGTGTCGCGCACGGTCATCCACGTCTCGTCGCCGGCCGACTCCAGGTAGGCCGTCGCCGGTCCGGCGGGCGACGGCCAGGGGCCGTTCAGCGGAATGACCGACTGCACCACCAGCGGCTCGGCGAAGGGCCGGTGATCGGCCGCGCGGCCGTCGGACAGGACGCTGTACTCGCCCGAGGTGTCCGCGTAGTTGATGATGCCGCCTGGCCCATCCAACGAGGCGTCGCCGGCCGCTCCAAGCGCCAGCACGGCGCCTCCGGTCGCCGCGACGGAGAGCAGCACAAGCGCGAGGCTGGCAATAAAGAATCGCGGGCGACGGTGGATCGGGCCGAGATGTTGCATGGCACTCCTCCGATGTTGGTCTCGCCAACCAGTACACCGGAGGGACGGCGGAGGTTCCCGTTAGCGCAGCGACTCCGCGACGCGAATGGCGTCCGCCTGGGCGAGACCGGTCTCCAGTCGATACGTGATGCCGTTCTCTTCCCAGAGCAGCGTTGCCCGGTCGACCGAGCGGCGCGACTCCACCATCACCCGCCCTTGCTCGTCAAGGAACGACGCAATGTGCCCGCCCCGATCGATCCAGTACGCGCCGTGCCCGCCGAACGAGATCTCGTGGAAGTCGCTTGAATCAAGGCCGCCCTTGTTGAAGTAGCCGCTCTTCGTCTGGTAGAGGTCGTAGTCTCCTCCCTCGTAGACGAAGATCACGATGGGCAAGTCGGGGCTAAGTCCCTGCACGTAGACGGCGTCCGGCTGCAGCCGATCGCCATCGCTCGTTGGGAAGCGCAACGGAAAGTCGATGAGGCGCTGCGC
>JBIOYF010000334.1:0-5127 GCA_044870035.1 Dehalococcoidia bacterium | reverse complement strand
CCGGCGTGGTCGAACAGGGCAGCGTGGGCGCCGGCGCCGGCTGTACCGTGGCGAAGGCGGGCGGGCCGGAGCGCATGCTGAAGGGCGGCATCGGGACGGCGTGCGAGCGCGGGCCCGCCGGAGCGCTTGTCGGCGCGCTGGTCGCCGTCAACTGCGGCGGCGAGGTGATCGACGCGCAGCACGGACGCGTGGTCGCCGGGCCGCGCGGTGACGATGCGGGCGCGTTCCTCGACACGCTCGAGCTGATGCGCGCCGAACGGCCGGCGGGACCGACGCCGGGCGAGAACACGACGCTCGCCGTGGTCGCGACGAACGCGCAACTGAGCAAGGAGCAAGCGAACCGGCTCGCCTCGGTCGCCCACGACGGCTTCGCGCGGGCGATCAGGCCGGCGCACATGATGAGCGACGGCGATACGGTGTTCGCGCTCGCGACGGGCGAACTAGCGGTCGACTCGTGGCGTGTCGGGCATGTGCTGTCGGCGCTGGCTGTTCGCGCCGTCGAGCGAGCGATCGTGCGCGCGGTGGTCTGCGCGACGGGGTTGGCGGGCGTGCCGAGCGCGATGGAGTGGTCGGCGGCCTCGATGTCGCCGTAGGGGCGGCCTCCCGCTACTCTTCCCACATCGTGCCACCCGCGGCAGTAAAAGGTGTCATGCTGAGCGGAGCGAAGCATAGTTCCGTCGGTCCAAGGCAAAGTCGCGTTGTATGAGCTAGCCTGCCATGATCGCCCGGAAATACCCTTCGCGGAGTTTATCCTGAGCGAAGCCGAAGGGCTCAGGGTGACACCCACGCCAGGGACAAGCGCTTCTGGATTAGGTCAGCAGCCGGGCTGGGTGGAGGTGAACGCCCAGTCGAAGAGCGCCATAGCGTCCGCGTAGCGGTCGTAGCTGCCGAGCACGGAGACGATGAGCGTGCGGCCGTTGCGCTGCGCCGCCGCCACGATCGTCTGACCGGCCTGCTCCGTATAGCCCGTCTTCACGCCGATCGCCCCCGGATAGCGCTCGAGCAGCTCGTTGCCGTTGGTGACCGCCGCCCCGTCCCAGTCCGGCTGGTACGTCCTCGTCCGCACGATCGTCGCGAGAGCCGGGTCCGCGACCACGGCGCGGCCGAGCAGGGCGATATCGAGCGCGCTGGTGTACAGCCCGGCCTGGTCCAGGCCGTGCGGGTTGGCGAAGTGCGTGTTGAGCAAGCCGAGCTGCTGCGCCTGCTGGTTCATCAGACCGACGAAGGCGGCTTCGCTGCCGGCGACATCCTGCGCGATCTCGACGGCGGCGTCGTTGCCCGAGGGCAGGAGCATTCCGTAGAGCAGGTCGCGTAACGACATGCGCATGCCCGGCTCCAGGCCCATCACCGTCGAGCCGGTGGAGGCGACCATAAGGCCGCTGTTCACCTGGATTTCGAAGACGCGCGATAGCTCGACGCGCTGCGCGGCGACGAGCGCGGTCATCATTTTGGTGAGCGAGGCGGGCGGCAGACGCACCGCGCCGTTCTTGGCGTAGAGCTCGGCGGCGCAGGACGCCTCGATGAGGGCGGCGGCGCGGCCCCGGACCGCGGGCGGCGGCGCGTCGCTGCCGTACGTGCGCGACGGGTTACCCGGCGTGCACGGGCCCGTCGACGAGCAGTGGTTACCCGAGGTTGTGGCAGTGGTCGTGTCGTTGGCGCCGCCTGGACGGCACCAGAGGGCGACAAACGTTACGGCGAGGGCGATTCCGGAGAGGAGAGCGATCAGGCGCCACGACCGGTGGCGAGGCCGTCGGAGGTGCCAGTGTTCCGGCGGTCGCATCGAGGCTATCGTAGCAGCGCGGGTTGGTACGGGCTAGGTCGCCCGCGGTGACAACAGACGCTTGGAGCTATCTGGGGATCGGCCTACGCTCCGTCCATGACCACGATCAGGCATCCACGGCCCGGCGGCAGCGCCGTTTCAAGAGTTCTCAGGCCTGCACCATCCAATCAAAAAAAGTCCGGTCCGCCGTATTCAGATCGGGCCATTTTTTCTCTTTTTTCGACGCGCAATCAAGTTTGCCTACCGCCACGGGCTCCACTGGCCGCCGATCGACGCGAAGTAGCGCAGCATGCCGCGCCGGTCGATCGGCTGGCGGTTCGTCCAGCGCGGCAGAACGTCGTACGGAGCCAGCTCGCTGAGCTGATCGCGCAGTTGGTCCACAGCGTCGCGCTGGATCGCGCAGCGGCGCGCATCGGCGTCGATGCCGTAGAGCTGCGCCGAGTTCAGCCCGAAGACCTTCGCCTTCAGCTGCGCCGTCAGCTGCGGGTAGCCGTACTGATCGGCCAGCTCCGGATCGATCTGGAAGGCGCGGAACGCGACGATCTGGGGCTGCGGCGCGCCGTACCAGATGCAGTCGGTGCCCCAGCAGACGCGGTCCTCGCCGACGTACTTGAGCAGCTTACCGAGCACGTGCGCGGCCTGCGTCGGATCGCTCATCACGCCCCGCCACGTCGAGCCGAGCTCCGCGTACACGTTGCTGTTCGGCGCGACGCCGTTATCTTCCAGACTCTTCACGAGGGCGTTGACGCCACGTTCTGCGTTGTTGGGATCGTACGGCCCTTCCGGACCGGTGCTGTTCGGGTCCCAGCCGGAGTGATACACGACGAACTTCATGTCCGGGTACGCCTTCGCGACGACGCCGATATCGCGCGGCGACGAGTACGCCGGGTCGAAGCCGAAGAGCGGCAACCCCTTGTGCGCGCAGATCATCTTCACGCCCGTCTCGCGCGCCCTCTCAATGATGGGGATGCCGTACTGCTCGTCGTCCAGGAACCAGCCCTTGCCGGTCGTGCCGGCGTACGGCGTGTAGACCTTCCACGCCGAGACGTCGAGCTGCTCCGCGCGCGCCTGCATCTGGTCGAGCTGGTCCTCAATGCGTCCGACGTTGGGGACGACGATGCTGTGCAGCAGCGACCGCGAGGCGCCGCCGGACGAAAGCATATCGATCGTCTCGAGCGTGTTGCGCATCTCGTCGAAGGTGAGCGGGTCGCTGCTGTCGTCCGGGGAGGGCGTATCGGAGAGGACAGCGACGGTCGTATCGCTATCGAGGAAGACGTCTTTGATGTAGTAGTAGCGTCCGAAGCACTCGGGCGCGCCGACATCGCAGTCGGGGTTCAGGCTTTGGAAGAGGCCGGCGAGCCCGGCGCCGGGCGGGGTGCCCGGGTTCACATGATGCGTCTGGATATCGAAGATGAACTCATCGCCGGTGAGCAGCGCGCAGGCCGCCTCAGGCGAGCCGTCGGCGGGCGTGTTGTAGACGCCGCCCGGCTTCGACTTGCCGTCGCCGCACGCGACGGCGTTGATCGCGCCGAGCGTGACGGCAAGCCCGCCCAGACCGAGCAGGAACGCGCGCCGGTCGACGCCCTGCCTGTGCGCGACCGCCTCGGCGCGCTCGTGCGCGAGCGCAGCCATACGCAGGTGCGCCGGACTGGGATCGAACGGCACGAACTCGCCGTTACTGGCCGGGCCGGGCTGAAAGGGGAGGAGAGGCGGCAGGTCAGGCTCGAACTTGCTGGACAACATCGAAGCACCTCCATTACTGAACGGGCTTCAGTACGAGGCCATGTTCGCACACGCGAAGCGAGCGCGGCAAGAGCGCTAGGTCAGCTCCTTCAAGATCGTCCGGTACGACGCCAGCCGTTCGCTCAGGAACCAGTCGTGCGCGGCGGCCGCGGCCACGGCGCAGTCCGGCTCGCCGCGGTGGAGACAGTCGCGGTACGCGCACCCCCCGGCGATCGCGGCGATGCCGGCGAAGTGCGAGGCGAGCTCGTGGGGCGGGACGCCCCGGACGCCGAAGGCGCGAATGCCCGGCGAATCGACGACGAACGTCTCCGGCAGCGAGAGCGGCACGAGCCGCGCCGACGACGTGGTGTGCCGCCCCTTCCCCTGCCCCGCCGTCGACTGCGTGACTTCGTTGATGCGCAGGGCTAGACCCGGCTCGATCGCGTTGAGGAGCGAGCTCTTGCCGACGCCGGAGTGGCCGGTGAGCAGCGATGTGCGGCCGGACAGCCGCTCACGCAAGGCGTCGAGGCCGGTGCGGTCGACCGCGCTGGTGCGGACGCCCTGGACGGCGACCTGCGCATAGCCGGTGAGATAGCGTTCGACGTCGCCCGGGACGCCGAGGTCGCACTTGTTCAGACAGATCAGCACCGGCAGTGAATCGAGCGAGGCGGCGACGAGATAGCGGTCGACTAAGCGCGGACGGAAGGGCGGCGCGCTGGGCGAACAGACGACGACGACCTGGTCGATGTTCGCGGCGATAATCTGGCCGGCGTACGGCGCGGCGTCGCGGGATGAGTCGGACACCGCACGACGGAGCGCTGAGCGGCGCGGCAGCACGCCGACGATGCGCGCCTGGCTGGAGCCGATCGGCTCGAGCTGCACGCGATCGCCGACGGCGATCGGGCTGCGCGTATCGAAGTCGAGGCGAGCGCTACCGGGCAGCGTCGCGCGGACGACGGCGCCTCGATAGGCGACGAGCGAGTCGCCGAAGCGGACTTCGATCACCGTCCCGGTCGGGCCAGCGGCCACCTGCGGCGTGGCGCTCGGCGGGGACACCGGCGCCTCGACCTTGAGTCGACGCATCTTCTCGAACGAGGGCGCGGCTTCGGCGTCGTCCGGCCACTCGCGCCGGCGCGGCGGCCGCTCCTGCTGCTGGGCACGCACCTGTCGACGTTGGGCCTTTGCTTCCTTACGCTGTTCTAACTGACTTTTGTTCGCCATCATCTTGTTGATGGCGCGAATATGACGCTTCGTGAGTTTGTGAGACATGACGCTCCTTCGCGTTCAAATGAAAACCGGCCGGGCATTGCCGGCCGGAAACAAAACGGCCGGGCGTTCCCGGCCGTCGCGAAAGGAGCGCGTGTTCTCCTAGAGCGTCGAGACCCGGGGACGCAGTGAGTCGAAACCGAGAGCAAGGACTTGCTGTGCCATGATCGGATCTCCTTTCGTTGGCTTGTTGGGAGCATCGTACGCGTCCGGCATTGGAGATGTCAACCCAGCTTGACAAGTTCCGGGCCGGAGCTATACTAGGGCTGCCGGCGATCCTTCCCAAGAAGGACGCCCAGCGAGCACCGATAGAACCGCCACTATCGCTGCTCGGATCCAGCGGGACCGAGACGGCGCAG
>JBIOYF010000333.1:0-2416 GCA_044870035.1 Dehalococcoidia bacterium | reverse complement strand
ATTGATCCAGCGGTCCGACCCCCACATCTTATGCCAGCCGGCCAGCAGCCATTGATAGCCGAGATAGACCCGCGCAACCGCCCACAACGGCGCCATACGCGTATCGGCGAAGATGCGCCGGACCCAGCCCGGATCGTGCAGCTCTCGCGTCGCGAACGTTCGCTCAAACAGGGCCATGACCTGGATCCTCCTTGTGCTGGGAAACGAAGACGTGCTCGGTGACCCACTCCCCGATCAGCCAAGCGATTGCGACCGCCCCCGCGATGGGCAGAAACGCGAGGATCTGGTTCTCGTCCTGCCAGGCATTGACGACGAGCACCGCGACAACCGCTACACCAAGCCACGCGGCGATTCCGAGGACTAGTGCGATCCTTCGTTCCATCGGGCCTCCTTTCCCTGCTGACGAACTACCAACTGCATGCACATGGTCTCACCTAAGGACAGTCATCGCAACGGCAAAAGGCCGAATATCGGCGCCACAAGAAGCCCGATGAATGAGGCGATGCTCCTTATGCCGAAGGACGTAGGCGTCATTCGCCCTCGCGGCGGCGCTGCTCCGCTTCGCCGGCCTCGCGTTCGCGGCGCTCCTCGGTCTCGTCGCGGGCGTCCGCGACGCCGGATTCGATCTGCTCCTGAGCCGAGACCTCGGCCTGGGCCTGCGGCACGCGGGCCTCGAGGCGTTCGCCCAGCAGCGAGTAGAGGTTCACCCCGAGATAGTGGAGCGGCTTCAGCTCATCATCGTCGAGCAGCCACGTCCCGTCGAACGCGTCCTGCTCCACCTGGGCGGCGACGACCTTGCCGATGAAGAAGGTGTGGTCGCCAGTGGTCATCGCGTCCTCCACGCCGCACTCGATGTAACCGACGCACCCTTCGAGCAGCGGGGCGTCGACCTTGCGCGCGCTGAAGACGGGCAGCTTCGTCAGCTCCAGCTTGTTCAGGTCGCGGCCGCTGACGCTGCCCAGGTACTGGCAGTGGTGGAGCAGTTCGCGGCCCGGGATGTTGAGCGCGAACTCCTCGCTGAACTTGATCATGTCGTGCGTGTGGCGAGACGGGTGGACGGCCAGCCCGATCAGCGGCGGCTGGAAGCTGAGCGCCGTGGCGAAGACGGCGGGCATGACGTTGTAGTTGCCGCGCCACGCCGTCGTGACCAGCGCGACGGGCCCGCCGCCCAGGAGCCGGCGCGCGTCGGTCTCTGGAATGCTCTGTCGCATGTTGGTTCTCCGCGATTCCCGTAGCCGAGCCTTTCCAGGCTCGGCGTCACCGGGCCGAGGCTCGAAAGCCTCGGCTACAAGAGTAGCTACATCGCATCATAGCGGCCGCGAGCGCGTTCGCCTTGCCGCCCGTCCGAGCGGACTGCTACGATCCGCTTCGACCCATGAGCGACCCGAGAAGCCCGTTGCCTGTTCCTGAGTCTTTCGCGTTCGATTGGCCGGACCCCGTAATGGAGTCGCAGTTCTGGACGTGGGACCAGGTGCATCAGCCCCATCCCGTCACGCCGCTCACCGCCACCTTCGAGGCGCCGGCGTTCGCCGAGGGCTCCACCCGCGGCTTCCAGGCCGTCGCGCTGCCGATCAACTTCGTCTCGCTGCAGATCAACGGCTACGTGTACGGCAGCATGCAGCTACTCAAGGAGGCGACGGAGTTCCCGCCGCCCTGGTGGGCCGACGTGGAGGCTGAGTTCATGCGCCGGCTGCCGGTGCTCACGCAAACGTGGGAGAACGAGTACCTGCCTGAAGTCCAGGCCGAGAACGAGCGCCTGCGCAAGCACGACTACGCCGCCACGCCAGCCGACGAGCTGCTCGGCTTCATCGATGAGACGCGGCGGCAGCGCGCGCGCATGTGGGACATCCACATGCAGGTAGTGATGCCGGTCATGGGCGCAGCGAGCCGCTTCGCCGAGGTGTACGAACAGATGTTGGGCAAGTCGGAGGGCGAGCCGTACCTGCTACTCCAGGGCTTCGAGAACCTGAGCGTCGAATCCGGCAAGGCGCTCTGGCAGCTCCGCCGTCGCGCGCTGACGCGGCCGCAGATCGCCAAGCTGATCGCCGAGACGCCCCGGGAGGAAGTACAAGCCGCGCTGCAGAGCACGCCGGAGGGCCGCGACTTCTGGGAAGAGCTGCAGCAGTACCTGGAGGTCTACGGCTGGCGCAGCGACGCCTTCGAGCTGGCCGACCCGGCCTGGGTGGAAGACCCGTCGATCCCGCTGTCGGCGCTGCGTGACTACCTGAACGCGCCGGACGACGCCGACCCGGCCCTGCAGCAGCAGCGCTGCGGCGAGGAGCGCGAGGAGCTGCTTGCGGACGTCATGTCGCGCCTGGACGGGAACGAAGGCAAGCCGATCTTCCAGCTCATGCTGGGGATCGCGCAGCAGTACCTGCCGATCCAGGAGAACCACAACTTCTACATCGATCAGATG
>JBIOYF010000332.1:0-8721 GCA_044870035.1 Dehalococcoidia bacterium | reverse complement strand
GGGGTCTTTGTTGCGCGGACATTGTAGTGGGCGTGCTATATAATGTCACGCTGGCGGGAAGCGAGAGGCTGGAAGCTGGGAGGAGACCAACATGCCACGATATCTGATACAAGCAGGCTATACGCCGGAGACCTGGGCGAAGCTGACGGCGAAGCCTGAGAACCGCCTGGAGACGGTGCGGCCGGTGGTGGAAAAGGCCGGAGTGAAGATCGAGACGTCCTATATGTGCTTTGGCGAATACGACTTCTTCCTGGTGGTGGACGCGCCGGATGACGTGACGGTCGCGGGCCTGGCGATCGATTTCGCGGCCGGCGGGGCGCTCCGGACGATTAAGACGACGCCCCTCCTGACGTGGGAGGACGGCGTCGCGGCGATGAAGAAGGCGGGGCAGATCCCGTACGAGCCGAAGAAGTAACAGGGACAATTGCGACCGCAGCCTGAAGGCTGCGGCATGGAGCTGAACGCTTGGCCGTAGGCGAACAGGTACCCGGCATCGATCTGGAGCGGCTCGTCCCGTGGTTCAGCGACCACGTCGACCGGGTCGCTACGCTCTCGGCGAAGGTGATCGGCCACGGTCGGTCGAACCTGACCTACCGCGTCGAGGCGGACGACGGCCGCGCCTGGGTGGTGCGCCGGCCGCCGCTCTCGCACGTGCAGCCGACGGCGCACGATATGAGCCGCGAGTTCCGTGTGATCTCGGCGCTGGAGCACACGAAGGTGCCGGTGCCGAAGACGTACGCGCTCTGCGACGACGCCTCGCTGATCGGCGCGCCGTTCTACGTGATGCAGTTCGTCGAGGGCATCGTGCCGGTCGACCCGAACGCGGTGGCGCAGAAGTTCGACGAGACGCAGCGGCGCGCGCTGGGCGAAGAGCTGATCGATACGCTGGCCGAGCTGCATCTGCTGCAACCGGCCGACGTGGGGTTAGGCGACTTCGGGAAGCCGCAGGGCTATATCGAGCGGCAGGTGCGCCGCTTCACGGAGCAGCTGGAACGCGTGAAGACGCGCGAGATCCCGGAGCTGGATGAGCTGAAGCGCCGCCTGAACGCGAGCATCCCGAAGGAGCGCGGCGCAACGATCGTGCACGGCGACTACCGGCTCGATAACAGCGTGGTGAGCGACGACGGGCACATCGCGGCGGTGCTCGACTGGGAGATGTCGACGCTGGGCGATCCGCTCGCGGACCTGGGCATCCTGCGCATGTACTGGCGCGACCGCGGCGCGGACGAGCGCCTGGTGGCGTCGGTAGGGAACCAGGGCGTGATCACGCTGCCCGGCTTCCCGACCTGGCAGGAGGCGTTCGAGCGTTACGAGAAGAAGACGGGCACGGACCTGAGCGGGCTGGACTTCTATATTGTGCTGGCGCACTTCAAGCTGGCGGTCATACTCGAGAACATGCACGCGCGCTTCATGGCCGGCGGCACCGTCGGCGGGGGCTTCGAGGCGATCGGCGCGCAGGTGCTGGTGCTGGCGCGCGCCGGGCTGCTGGTGGCGGACGGGTCCAGTGTGAGTTCGCTGCGCGGATCGAAGTAGTTCGACGCTCGCGGCTCGAAGTTCGACCCCGCCGGGGGCGCGATTTCGCCAGGCTGAAGCCTGGCCTTCGTTTTGATCGCTACGGTCCCTGTGGCAGGACCGGCAGGCCGGCGATAAGCCCGGCGTCGTACTGCAGCGTCAGCAGGGAATCGACCGCGTCGTCACGCCGGTCGAGGTTGACGTCGGCGAACTGCGGACAGCCAAGCCAGCTCAGGAGAAGGGCGCTCCGCTGCAGCATGAGCTGCGCATCGACGCTGTTCACGGCGGTGCTGCAGTCGACGTCGCCGGCGATCGGCGTGTCACCGCAGTTGATGACGAGCTGCTCGCCGCCGGACGGCGCTTCGTACATCACGGCATTCTCCGTTACGAGAGCGGTATTGCCCGAGCCGTGTTGGAGAGTAATGGAGCCGGAGGCATTGCAGACGAACAAACTCTGGCCGATTGGTCCCACGTACGACGACGTAACACCGCCGACCGGCGCCGCACAGCCGAAGGCGAGAAAATCGGCGGCGAAGAACGTTGCAGGGAAGCCGCAGTCCGGCCAGAGTATGTCCGACTTATGCTCGGAGGTGACGCCCGCGAACGCAATGTTAGAATCGATGCCCGCGTATTCACGGAGGTCCGGAGGGAGGGCGTGCAGCGCGACGATCGCGTGGAAGCGCGAATCGAGCAGCATGTTGCACTCGGTCGGCTGGCCGGAAGCGGTGCCGCAGTCGGCGAGGCCGTCGTCGTTCGCGTCGATGGACAGGGAGAAGTCGAGTCCCGTTTGCGGTGGCGCCGGGCGCGGTGTGGCGGTCGGGCATCCCGCGGGATCGCAGGGCGTCGGCGTGGGAGTTGGCTTAATCTCCGCTTCGACCACGTCGACGGGCGCGGCAGAGTACAACATGAAACCCTTTACGCCGTTGCCGAGCTGGCCGCTCTGATTGAAGCCCCAGCAAATCGCGGTGCCGCCGGTCAGCAAGGCGCACGTGTGATAGAGCCCTGCAGCGATTTGGGCGACACCTTCCTGCAGACCAAGAACATCGACCGGTGCGTCGCATGTGTCGCCGCAGCGTTTGCCATCACCGAGCTGGCCGAAGGCGTTGTCGCCCCAACACTTGACGCCGCCGGTTGTCAGGAGTACGCACGTGTGGTTCTGCGCGGCGGTTATCGCGGCGACGCCACTCTCCAGACCGGGCACACCGGCTGGCACGTTGCCGTAGATGTTGCCCCAGCAGAGGACGGCGCCCGCCCCTGTGAGGGCGCACGTGTGGGCAGATCCGGCCGCCACGGAGACCGCGTCGCTAATGTTGAGGACCTCGACAGGTTCGGGCCGGTCCGTCCCCGTGCCTTCGCCGAGCTGGCCCGCGTCGTTGGCGCCCCAGCACTTCACATGACCTGTTGAGAGGACAACACACGCGTGCCCTTGCCCAGCCGCAATGGCAGTGGCATCCGTGATATTCGCTACCGACTCGGGATTGCCGTCGCAGGGGATATAGACTCCACATGAGGGAGAGCTGTTGCCGAGCTGTCCGCTCGAGTTGTTGCCCCAACAGTGCACTCCGCCGCCGTCAAGGATTGCGCAATTGAAGGCGTAGCCAGCGGCGACCACTGAAACCCGGCCGGGTAGGCCGCGGACGGCGACGGGGCCGCCGGCTTGCAGTTCCATCCTAGGCACGCCCAACTGTCCATAGGAGTTGGTGCCCCAGCACTTCACAGTCCCGTCGCCGATGACGGCGCACAGGTGGTCGTGTCCCGCCCCAAGAGCAACGACAAGGCCGTGGAGGTCGGCCGTGTCGCCCGGGACCGCGCTCGCCCTGTTCAGGCCGTTGCCGAGCTGGCCAAATCGTCCGTCACCCCAGCACTTCACCGCGCCCGCGTTTGTAATGGCGCAGGTGGCGTCTTCGCCGGCGGCGATCGAAACGAGGCCGCCGAGCGGGTTGGCGGAAGCGTTGCGCGTGGCGAAGAGTCCGGTAGAAAGAAGAACCAGCGTCACGGAGATCAGCGCGCCGGCTGGGAGGAGAAGCCGCCAAGATCGCATCCCGTACCTCCTCGGTCGGATGCTCCCTTCGGGATGAGCTAACGCTAGCACCGTGTCAGGGAGGCTGTCAACATCGTGACGAAACTCATGCCGATCGGGACCTCAGCCGGACCCGAGCGCCGCTCGCCCTCTCGCGGGAGAGGGTACGAGATCGGCGATTGGATGGCAGCTGTCAGTTGTTGGCGAGCCAGTTCACGATCACGTTCGCCAGCTCTTCGCCCTTGTCTTCCTGGAGGAAGTGGCCGCCGCCGGCGATGGTGGTGTGCGGCTGGCCCTTGGTGCCGGGGACGCGCGCTTGAAAGACCTTGTCGCCGCCGCGTGTGATCGGGTCGGCGTCGCTGAAGGCGCAGAGGAACGGCTTCTCCCAGCGCTCGAGCACCTCCCAGGCCTTGCGATTTGCGGGCGCGGCCGGGTCGTCCGGCGAGATCGGAACGAGGGCGGGAAAGGCGCGCGCGCCCGCCTTGTACGTGTCGTCCGGGAAGGGCGCGTCGTAGGCGGAGACGACGTCATCGGTTAGTGTGCTCACCGTGCCGCCCTGGATGATCCGTCCGATGTGGAACTCCGGCGCCGTCGTCGCGAAGGTGCGCCAGCGCATGAACGCCTCGCCGGGCGTGCCGTCGCCGGTGGGGAGGAACGTGTTCGCCGCGACGATGCGCGCGAAGCGGGCCTCGTGCTCGGCGGCGACGCGCAGGCCGATGAGGCCGCCCCAGTCCTGTCCGACGAGCGTCGCGCCGCGCAGGTCGAGCTGCTCGATCAGCGCGACGAGCATATCGACGTGGAGCTGGTAGGAGTAGTCCTCGATCCGGGCGGGCTTGTCGGAGCGGCCGAAGCCGGCGAAGTCGGGCGCGACAACTCGATGGCCGGCGGCGGTGATGATCGGTAGCATCTTGCGGTAGAGGTAGCACCAGGACGGCTCGCCGTGGAGGAGGAGCACCGGCGCCGCGTCCCGTGGGCCTTCGTCGATGTAGTGCAGGCGCAGGCCGTTGATCTCGGCGTAGTGCGGCTCGAAGGTGTAGCCGGGCAGCTTAGCGAAGCGTTCGTCGGGCGTGCGCAGGGCGGTCATGGATTGCCCCCTTATATTAGGTCGGTGTCGCCGGCAGTGAAGTGAACCCGTGCGTTGGGATCGCGCAGGAGCGTGAGCTCTTGGGCGGACGTGAGGAATGGACGGTAGAACACGCGTACGTGCCTATTCCGGGGTGCAAAGCCGAGGTCGCGGAGAAGCGGCTGATAGGGATGGCGCGCGGGAAGCCAGCATTCGGTGCACTCCAGTGTCTGGCTGCGGAGCTGGGCGAGGGCTTCGCGAGCTAGGGCTGCGGCGACATCGCCGCGATTGGGTAGTGCGAGCAGGTCGGCGATGTAGCCGCGGCCGCGCGAACGACGCGTGATCACGTAGCCGAGCAGCACTTCCCCGTGTTCGGCAATCGTGATGGTAAAGTTGCCGGCGCGAGCGTCGGCGTAACGCCAGTTCATCACGTCTTTGGTGCGTACGTAGATCAAATCGAACGGCCGCGCGGCCCTCGGCCAGAAGGTGTCCAGCCGTTCGTCGAAGACCGGCACCGTACGGACAGCGCATGGTGCGATCTGGCGTGGCGCAGGGAGATCTCCTTCGCTGGAATGGCCAAGCACCTCAAGCTGGTTACCCAGGAGATAGCTACCCGGGATCTCCTGTCGGAGGCGGATTGCCGCGGGATGGCCACTCCAATAGCCGAGCTTGAGGTCGAACGTTTCGGCGTACGCGCGATCTTCTAGCCGACCGTCATCAAAGGTCCGCATGTGCTTGAGCAGCCCCAGATTCTGGTGCTGCGGATCGACCGAGATATCGACCGGCTGGTAGGCGAGGAGCGTCCGGGCCGCGACCATGACGTCCCGGACGACGAAGAGGCGCACGGCGATGATGCCGCCGCCCTGCTCGGCGACGAGATGAAAACGCGAGGCGATGGGATGGCTGGCCAGCTTCCAACGCAGATGGTCCAGCGGGGCTACATACGTCTCGACGTTTGGCCAGGCGCTGAATGCGGTCCGCAGGACGTGCAGCATACCTGGCTCGTCGCCCTCGCGGTAGAAGCGGCAGCGCCAGGGCACAGTCGGAAGGGTCTCGTCGTCTGGCTTCATCCCATTCGTCTCCAGTAGGCCCAGCCGCCAGTGTAACCGTTTCGAAACACTTGACGGGCCTTCGGCGGCTACAGTGAGATAGAGTGCTGCCCGGCGAGTAGTGGAGGGAGCCTCCTGATGACGAGACGAAGACGGTCTGAGCTGCGACATCTCGTGATGCGGCTTGCGCTGGGCTTCGTGTTGGGCTGGTTCGGTGTGCAGGAGCTGCACAGCCCCTCCGACTGGGGCGTGTTCGTTCCCGCCTTCATCTCCAATCATGCTCCGAACGCTGTCAACAACCTGGTGATCGCGCACGGCTTCCTCTTGACGTTCGCCGGCGCCGGCGTCCTGTTCGGCCTCTTCTATCTGGGAGGTGCGGCCCTTGCGGTCGGGCTGCTGAGCGAAGTCGTCATCGCGCTGTGGGCGGACAGCGGTATGAGCGATCTCGTGATCCGCGACATCGGGCTGCTCGGTCTGGCCGCAGCGCTGGCCGTGGACCCGGTGCGTGTCTGGCACTTGGATGACCTGTTGCTGAAACGCATCCACGCTGCACGAGGGGCGAGCGGCAAGAAGAAGAAAGGCCGGCTCGACGAGCCGGTACCGCTGGGTGTCCTTTCGTGGGCGCGCGCCGGTAGCGGCGCGTTACTGGCCGCTTCGGTCCTCGCGCTCGCGGTTGTCCTGCGCGTGACCGGGTCGGGCGGGTCGGGGTTGCCGCCGGACTCGTCGGTGTTCGCTTCGGGCGCGACGCCGGCGGCTGCGCAAGCAACGAGCGAAGCGACGCCGACGTCGCCCGGCGAGAGCACGCCAGTCCCGAACACGCCCGCGCCCTCCCCCGAGGCGCCCACGCCGGGCGCCACGGTGACCACGGTCCGCTTCGCCGACTGGCGGTTCCGCGACAAGAGCTTCCAGGTTTACCCGGGGCCGATCAGCGGCGACACGCAGCAGGCGCTCGCCGGCTTCGAGCTGACCGTGCAGGACCAGGGCAACCAGGTGCTGCTCGTCCTGAAGGCGCTCTCGCCCGAGTATCACGACGCGTCGATCCCCGTCGACAAGGCCGACACGGCGTACTTCGTCGAGACCAGCATGCGCGACGATCCCAACGGCGAAGAGAACAACCTGCGCGACGATGGCATCATCGTCGTGAACCCGGAAGGCTACATCCTCCAGTCCTAGGCCGCGACTCCTGCCCCCAGGGATGACGCTGCTTACACCACGGCCGGCTCGGCCATGCCGGAGCCGAACTGCGACATGAACAGGCTGTAGTAGCGGCCGCGCGCGGCCATCAGCTCTTCGTGGCTGCCGGCCTCCGCGATGCAGCCGTTCTCCAGGAAGTAGATGCGGTCGACGTTGCGGATGGTGGAGAGCCGGTGCGCGACGATGAACACCGTGCGGCCCTCCATGAGATCGGCCAGGCCTTCGAGGAAGTCGGCCTCGGTGCGCAGATCGAGCGCAGAGGTCGGCTCGTCGAGCAGTAGGATCGGCGCGTCTTTCAGGAACGCGCGGGCGATCGAGATGCGCTGTTGCTGGCCGACCGAGAGCTTGACGCCGCGTTCGCCGACCTCGGTCTCGTACTTGGCAGGCAGCTCCTGGACGAAGCCGTCGGCGCGGGCCGCGCGGGCCGCACGTTGGACGTCGGCGGCGCTGGCGTCGAGGCGGCCGTAGAGCATGTTCTCGCGCACCGTGGCGGAGAACAAGAGCGGCTCCTGCGGCACCATGCTGATCAGATCGCGCAGCGACGTGATCTTGAGCGCGCGCACGTCCGTGCCGTCGATCTCGATCGCGCCCTCCGTGACGTCGTAGAGGCGCGGCATGAGATTGAGGATCGTCGTCTTGCCGGAGCCGGTCTCGCCGACGATGGCGATCTTCTCGCCCTTGCGCACAACGACGTCGATCTCGTCGAGCACGGGGCGGCCGGGCTCGTACTGGAAGCGGACGTGGCGGAAATGGATCGCTTCGTCGAACGAAGGCTTGGCGATCGCGTTCGGCGCCTCCTTGATGTCGGACGTCTCGTCGAGCACCTGGAAGGCGCGGCCGACACCGACGACGGCGTCCTGGAACGGGCCGTAGACGAACATGATCTGGTTCATCATCTGATAGATGCCCTGCATGTACGTGACGAAGATCCAGATATCGCCGATGGTGACGTGGCCGTTGACGTAGCGATAGGCGGCGAAGAGCAGCACGGCGGTGGTACCGAGGCCGGTGATGGCGACGGTGGCGACGTTGAGCGCCTGCTCGGCGAGGCGGAACTTGAGCTGCGCGCGCACGAAATTGAGGCTCGTCGTCTCGAAGCGCTGCTGCTCCATGCCCTCGCGGCCGAAGACCTGGACGGCGCGGATCGCGCCCATCGTCTGCTCGATGAGCGAGGTGAGCCGGCTCATGTGCTCGCGGCTCTCCTGTGAGCTGCGCTGGATGCGGCCGGTGAGCCGGTGGATCGAGAAGAAGAGCGGCGGCAGCACGCAGAGCGCGACGAGCGTGAGCAGCGGATCGACGACGGCCATCAGCACGACCATGAGCAGCAGCCGGAAGATGAGCACGGCCCAGGTCTGGATGCCGAAGATCATCACTTCCTGGATGCTGCGCGCGTCGTTGATCGCGCGCCAGATCGAGTCGCCAATCGACTGGTTGGCGTGGTAACGGAGCGACAGCGATCGCAGGTGGCCGACGATGCGCGATCGCAGCGTGTGGATCATGAGCAGCGCGGTGCGCGCGATGACGTAGAAGCTGCCCGCGTTCATGAGCACGCCGGTAATAACGATGACGAGATAGATCCCCGCCAGCCACGCAGCCGTGGTGATCCGTTCGCCGTTCGTGTTGCTCACGATCGTGCCGAGTGGACCGAGATTCAGACGGCTGACGCCGTTCGCGCTCTCGCGCAGGACACCGTCGATCAGGAACTTGATCGGCCAGGGCTGCAGGGCCACGAAGACGGAGCTGCCCATGGCGAGCAGCATGCTCAGCCCGACGCCCCGACGGAACTCGCCCATGAAGACGAAGATGCGGCGATAGATGTGGCGCACCGGCGCGATGGTGGCGTCGGGTGGCAGG
Organism: Dehalococcoidia bacterium; assembly: GCA_044870035.1. Lineage (GTDB taxonomy): Bacteria > Chloroflexota > Dehalococcoidia > DSTF01 > RBG-16-68-14 > JBBDXS01. The sequence goes on along the minus strand of JBIOYF010000332.1, from coordinate 29 downwards.
GGAGCGGAGGGGTCGAACCAGCGGCTCAT
>JBIOYF010000331.1:0-2026 GCA_044870035.1 Dehalococcoidia bacterium | reverse complement strand
AGTATCCGTCCGGCCACGCCGGCGAGACGTGCTTCGCGTTCTGCACGTACTCGAGGAGATCGGTCTGCGCGATGCGGATGTGCTCCAGGATGTGCCAGAACGTGTAGGGCACGTTCGGCGCCTTCGCATTGATCGAGGCGACAGGAAAGTCCGCGACCGCCTCGTCGAGGCTCATGTGCGCGAACTCCGTCGTGAAGACCTCGTGGATCAGGGCTCGCGGATCCCTTTTCGCTACCTTCGCCATGGAGTGTCTCCTGTGCGCGCGGCGTCCCGGGCGTGGGAAAGCTCGCAGTCGAATATCTTCGACATAGCCAATCGGAAACTACGCCAGAACTCTATCTTTTGTCGCCGAATCCGCGGTACTCGGGAGGAACTGGAATGCCAAAGCGCGCGCAGAGCGCGGAGACGTCGGCCCAATCCGCCGCGTCAACCCGATAGCCCGTGTGGAATCGCACCAGCCACTCGGGCGTGATGCAGTCAGCGGCGCGGCCATTCACGGTACCCTTCCCTGTCAGCGCCTCGGCGGGATAGTGGTCCTCAGTCCCCGGCGGACCGTAAAGGCCACGACCGCGTTCGTCGAGCACGATGACGTGGAAGTCGATCTGGCGCCCGCTCTCGTCGCCGAGAACGAAGTTCCACGGACGAGTATCAGCACGCGGCACTGGCGCGTATCCGAGGCGCTTGAGCGCGGTTGTGGCTACGTCTACGTGGCGCTGCTCGATGACGATGTCGAGGTCGGAGTGATGCCTCGTCTGGTAGCCGAGGCAGGCGTCCACCCCCCAGCCCCCGTCCAGCCGGACACGAATGCCGTGGGCGTCCATCAGGCCGAGAAAGCCGCAAACATCGTCCGCGGTCATCTCCGGCGGACGCACCGAGCCGGTCATAGCACCGCTGCTGCTACGAGTCGCGCCGCTCGAGGCCGCGGAGAATCGCGCGCTCCACCGCGCAGACATCGCTGTCCTCGCGCAGCGCGAATGGCTGGGGATACTCGATTGCGGGTTGGGCGAGCATTCGTGGTCCAGACCCACGATGCGGCCACGTCGCCCGATGGACGAGGAACGGATGGCATACGTACACGTCTCCGGCGCGACCAGTTGCGTGGGCGCGCACGCGTCGGAACGTTGAGGCGGGGAGCTCGCGGGCGACGTCGCCGTTCCAGACGCCACGCTCACCAAACGGTGCGAGGACGCGGGGGACGTCAAGGTGAGATCCCACGAGAATTTCGGTGGGTGCGTCCTGATCGCCCACGTCCGAGAACAGGAACAGCGCCAACAGTCCACGGCCGCGGCTCTGCACGTTCACCCACCACTGTCCGCCGACATCGTAACTGCCATCGATGTGCCAGCCGGCGTCGCCAGGATCCCTCGTGCTCGGGAACCGAACCGGAATCGTTCCGCCGACGCCTCGGCGCGGAATCCAACGGCCGCGACCCAGGAGCTGGTCGTACACGTTGCAAAGCGCGGGCGACGTGCCGGCCGCTGCAAACGCGGGGCCCTCGGGACACGCGAAGCGGACGACTGGCTTCGTCCACGTCACCCGATTGCGAGGATCAACGCCTCGCGCGCGTAGTTCTTCCTCGATCAGCGCGACGCACGTCCGCACGACACCTGGGGCCACGGCACGTCGTACCGCGACGAATCCGTCCGCAAGAAAGTTGTCAGTCGCTGTTGTCATGCCTTAACACGCTGCGTATCGCCCGCCGATCATTAGTTGCGGGTTCATCGTCAGACGCTTGTACGCGTACGGCAAGATATTGTACGGGTAGCCAGCTACGCGTCATGAACAATGGTCCTAAGTCACAAAGTGGCTTTCGCTCTTCTTGGCTCTCCTAGGGAGAGACTTCCAGGGCAATTCCTCGGTGAAATCTGGGTGGCGATAGACTTTCAGTACGGCCTAGAGTGTCCGGACTCGTAATAGTGTTGACACTTCCCGTGAACCAAGAAGAGGGCCATCTGCCCTATCTTTCCCAGAGTGACAACCCGACCAAGGGAACCACTGTGGGAGGACGGACCGATGACCCTCGACG
>JBIOYF010000330.1:0-5255 GCA_044870035.1 Dehalococcoidia bacterium | reverse complement strand
ACTTTAGCGAAGCGCTGCACGAAGAGTCGCGCGGCCGCGGCGTCAGCGTGACGTGTCTGTGCCCCGGGCCGGTGAAGACTGAGTTCCAGGAGGTTGCCGGCGTCGATGCGCACATGCTGCCGGCGATCGCGTGGGTCGGCGTGGAGACCGTCGTCGATAGCGCGCTTTCGGCGCTGCGGCAGGGTCGCGCCATCGCTCTGCCGGGCGCGATTAACGCGATGACGGCGAGCAGCGTCCGCTTCGCGCCGCGCTTTCTCGTGCGCCGCATTGCGGGCTCCATGTTCCGGAACCAGGGCCACGGTCGGTAGCGGCCGTGCCGGACGCTGCGGCCGCCGTCGATATCTTCGATCCCGCGCTGCGCGCCGACCCCTATCCCGCGTACGCGCGGCTGCGTCGCGAGGCGCCGGTCTGCGAGACACCGTGGGGCGGCTGGCTGATCAGCCGTTACGCCGCCTGCGTAGCGCTGCTGCGCGATCCGCGGGCAAGCAGCGATCCTGCCCACTCAAGTGCGTACCAGGCGGCCCTTGAGCGCGGGCTAGTCGGCCCGGATGAGGCGCTCGGCCGCACGCCGCCGTTCTTGATCACCGATCCGCCAGACCACACGCGGCTGCGCGGCCTGATCAGCAAAGCATTTACCCCAAGAGTGATCGAAGGCATGCGCCCGCGGGTCCAGGAGATCGTGGACGAGCTGCTCGAAGGCGCACCCGATCGTGGTGAGACCGAGCTGATCGAGGAGATCGCGTATCCCCTACCCGTCCGGGTCGTCTGCGAGCTGCTCGGTGTGCCGCTCGAGGACCACAACACGTTCAAGGAGTGGTCTCGCCTCCTGTCGCGGGCGATGGACCCGCAGCCGCTGCTGCCGCCCGAGGTCATCGAAGGCCGGCGGCGAGCCGGTAACGCGTTCACACAGTACTTCCGCGATCTGATCGCGAAGCGGCGACGCACGCCGCGCGCCGACCTGATCAGTTCGCTGATCGAGGCGGAAGAGGCCGCTGACAAGCTGACCGAGGACGAGCTGCTCTCGAACTGCATCCTGCTCCTCGCCGCCGGCCATGAGACGACGGTCAGCCTGATCGGCAACGGCGTGCTGGCGCTGCTGCGTCACCCCGCGTCGCTGCGCCGCGTGCGCGACGATCCGTCGCTTGCGCGCAGCGCTGTGGAGGAGTTCCTCCGTTACGATGCGCCCGTGCACTTCGCGTTCCGCAGCGCGAAGGAGCAGATGGACCTCGACGGCAAGGCGATGGCGAAGGGCAGCCAGCTCCTGTTGCTGCTCGCGTCGGCGAACAGAGACGCCGATCAGTTCCCTGACGCCGACACGCTCGATATTGCCCGCACGAACAACCATCATCTCGCGTTCGGCTCCGGCGCGCACTTCTGCATCGGGGCGCCGCTGGCGCGCCTGGAAGGAGAAGTCTTCTTTCGCGCGCTGGCCGAGCGTTTCGACGACGTAGAGCTGCTCACCGAGACGCCGGAGTACAAGCCGAACATCGTCAACCGCGGGCTGGCCTCGTTGCCGGTCCGGCTCACCAGAAGGGCACGAGCATGAAGCTGGTTTCGCTCGGCAGCACCGAGCTGCAAGTCTCCAACGTCTGTCTTGGCACCATGCAGTTCGGCTGGACGGCGGATGAACAGGCGTCGTTTAGCGTGATGGATGCCTTTCTCGCAGCCGGCGGCAACTTCCTAGATACGGCCGACATCTACAGCAACTGGGCGCCCGGCCACGGCGGCGGCGAGTCGGAGGAGATCATCGGCCGCTGGCTGCAGTCGCGCGGCAACCGCGACCGCCTGGTCATCGCGACGAAGCTGCGCGGCAAGATGTGGGACGGCGCCGACGGAGAGGGGTTGAGCCGTTCGCACGTGGTCCGCGCCGTTGAGGACAGCCTGCGCCGGCTCCAGATCGAGACGATCGATCTGTACCAGTGCCACTGGCCGGATGAAAGCACGCCCATCGAAGACACGCTGCGCGCTTTCGAGGAGCTGATCGCGTCGGGCAAGGTGCGCTACATCGGCGGGTCGAACTACACGGCCACGCAACTCGATGGCGCGCTGCACGCCGCAAGCGCGAGTGGGCTGCCGCACTTTGTCTCGCTGCAGCCGCACTACAACCTGGTGCACCGTCGCGAATACGAGGACGCACTCGAATCGCTCTGCGCTCGTGAGCGGCTGGGCGTGATTCCGTACAGCCCGCTGGCCGGCGGCTTCCTCACCGGCAAGTACCGCAAAGGCCGGCCGCTGCCGAAGAGCCAGCGGGCCGGTCGCATTAAGGGCTATATGAACGAGCGCGGCTTCCGCGTAATCGAAGCACTCGACGGCGTGGCGGACGCGCGCGGCGTCGCCGTCGGCGCGGCTGCACTCGCTTGGATGCTCGCCAAGCCCACGATTACCGCCCCGATCATCGGGGCGAACAGCGTCGAGCAGCTGAACGATCTTCTGCCGGCGGGCGACCTGGCGCTGACGGCGGACGAGGTCGCCGCGCTGGACGCCGCTAGTTAGGGAAGCCGTGGATTTCAACCCGCAGGCCGCCAGCCTCGGTAATCACCGGATCGAGTGGGCGCGCCACCAGTAGCTACGGCAGCAGCACCACGCGCCCGAAGACCTGGCGGCTCTCGATGTACGCGTGGGCAGCAGCGGCTTCCGAAAGCGGATACGTGCGGTCGATTACGACCTTCAGATCACCCTTGGCGACGTCTTCTAGATGGCGTGCGATCATCGGCCAGGCTCGATTGGGCTGCATCGCCAGCTCCATACCGAGAAAGACGCCGGTGAGGCGCCGGTTCAGCGCGCTCAGCGGGCTCACGTCGACGCGCCGGTCCTCCGCCCGGCCCGCGTTGCCGACCTGGATGATCCGCCCTCGATAGCCGGTGCACGCAATGCTCCCGTCGATCGTCGTACCGACCGAGTCGACGACGAGATCCACGCCGCGTCCGTCCGTCAGGCGTCGCGCTTCCTCGGCGAAGTCCGTCGCGCGGTAGTTGATCCCGTGATCGAGGCCGAACTCCTTCAGTCGCTCAAGCTTGTCGTCGCTCGATGCCGTTGCCAGCACGGTCGCCCCAGCCCGCTTCGCGAGCTGGATCGCCGCCAGGCCGACGCCGCCGGCGCCCGCCTGGATCAGCACCGTCTCGCCCGCTTTCAGGCCGCCGAACTCGAAGAGACAGTCGTCCGCCGTGCCGAACGCGATCGGCACACATGCGGCGGTCGTGCTCTCGAGCCCATCGGGTACCGGCCACGTCGCGTTCGCCGGCACGGCGACGCGCTCCGCGTGGGAGCCGTGCGGCATGGCCGCGGCCACGCGCTGCCCGGCCTTGCGTTCCGTGACCTGCGGGCCAATCTCTCGGATCACGCCCGCGCACTGGTAGCCGACGATGTGCGGCTTGCTCGCCAGCAGTCCGCCCGCGCGGTTGAGCACGTCCCCGCCCTCGATGCTGACGGCTTCGACGTCGATCACCACGCCGTCGGGCGCACAGACGGGGTCCGCTACGTCCTCGAAGCGAAAGACGCTCGGCGGGCCTGTCTCGTAGTAGACGGCTGCTTTCACCGGCCCACTCTACCGCTCAGCGCCGGCAAAGCGCCATTCTTCAGTAGAGTAGTAGGCGAGGATCTTCAGAACCTCGCAAAGAAGCATGTCCGAACAACAGGTCCGCATTGTCGTCGACGCGAAGCGTGTCGTTACGGCCGTCCGCACGGAGGCCGAGGGTCCGGCGCAGCGCGCTGTCTTCGTCTACGCGCCGGGCGCCGGCTCGAATGTGCACGATCCGTACGGCCGCTACGCCTGTCGTGAGCTGGCCGCGCACGGCATGACAGCGCTGCGCTTTCAGTTCCCTTACGCGGAAGAGAAGCGGCGTGCGCCCGATCGGACGCCGGTCCTGGAAGCCACGTGGCGCGCCATGATCGAACAGGCGCGCAAGCCGGGCGACAAGCTTGTCGTCGGTGGCCGGTCGATGGGCGGGCGTATCGCGTCGCATGTCGTTGCGCAGGGCGAACGCGTCGACGCTCTCGTGCTGTTCGCCTACCCGCTCCATGCACCCGCCCGCCCTGACCAGTGGCGTGACGCGCACTTGCCTGCGATCTCCGTCCCGACGCTCTTCTGCTCTGGCACACGCGACGCTTTCGCCACGGCGGAGGAGCTACGTGCCGTTGCGGCGAAGATGGAGCGCGCGACGGTGCATCTCCTGGAAGGCGCGGACCACGGCTACGCCGTTGCCGCAGCCAGCGGCCGCACCCGACAGGACGTTTGGGCTGAAGCGGTCGAGACGATGCTCATCTGGCTCAAGAAGGGGAGCATGATCTCGTGACCGAAGGGAAGCAGACGACCAACGAAGAACGCCGCTTCCTGCAAGGGCCGCAATCGCGCGGTTCCGAGCTCTGGCGCGCGCTGCGCATCTTCTTTGAGTTTGTCGGCGCGTTCCGCAAGCTCCACTTCGTTGGCCCGTGCGTCACGGTGTTTGGCTCCGCCCGCTTCACCGAGGGGCATCGCTACTACGAGCTGGCCCGCGAGACGGGCCGTCAGCTTGCTCAGGCGGGCTTTACGGTGATGACCGGCGGCGGCCCCGGCCTCATGGAGGCGGCCAACCGCGGGGCGAAGGAGGTTGGCGGCTACAGCGTTGGTTGCGGCATCGACCTGCCGGTGCCTCAGGCGACGAACCAATACCTGGACCTGGCGCTTGAGTTCAAACACTTCTTCGTCCGCAAGGTGATGCTCGTCAAGTATTCGTACGCCTTCATCGCGCTGCCGGGCGGCTACGGCACGTTCGACGAGATCTTCGAGGCGGCGACCCTCGTCCAGACCAGAAAGATCAAGGACTTCCCCATCGTGTTGATCGGCACGGAGTACTGGAACGCGCTGTACGATCTGCTCAGCACCACGCTCGTCCGCGAGGGCACACTCGACCAGAGTGACATGCGGCTTCTCTTGATGACGGATTCGCCACAGGAAGCGGTCCGGTCGATCCGCGAAGTAGCCGTCGGGCGCTTTGGGCTGTCGTATGGGCCTCGGATAAAGCGCCGCTGGTTCCTCTGGGAATAGCCGGCTAATTGACGTACGCCGCCGCAATGTGAGTTGCGCCCTACTAGCACCGACCTACTCGCTTGACAATTGGCCGGTCGTGTGATACCGCACCCTCGCGGTGGCTTGCGGTCAGTCACTATTGGCCGTCCACGCTGTCCACCATTAGGCGGAGACTGTCGTTTGACACAGAAGCGGGTGGCGCGGCCCGGCGCTTCAAGGAAGAAGCGGCGAGCCAGCAGCTCGGAAACGA
>JBIOYF010000329.1:0-10710 GCA_044870035.1 Dehalococcoidia bacterium | reverse complement strand
AGACGACGGCCGGTGTGGCGCGCGTCGCGCGAAAGCACGGCAAGCCGGTCGTGGCCATCGCGGGGACGGTCGCGGGCGGGCCGCAGAGCGACGCGACGAAGCCATTCGACGCGGTGTTCGCGCTCGGATCCGAGGAGAATGCTGAGGACTCGATGGCTCACGCGCGCGAGCTGCTGGAGCGCGCGGCGGAGGAGGCTGGAGCGTGGCTAGCCGGGAGCGGGCTGCTCCGGTAGCTCTTCAGGAGCGCCGGCGGGTTCCGGCAGCGCTTGCGCGTCGATCACGTCGTCGTCGTGCAGCTCAGACGGCTGGCGCCCGGCGAACGTGACGTACATCAGCAGCACGAAGAACGTCGCGGCGACGATGAGCGGCAGCGCGCCGTCGATGAACTTGCGGTCGCCGCTGATGATATCGTAGAGCGTCGTCAGCACGACGCCGCCCTGCGCCGCGTAGGGCACCCACAGGAGTAGACGGAAGCGGCGCGGCTCCCAGGCGATCAGCCCGTAGACCGGAGCGAGCACGAGCAGGTGCACGCCCAGCAGTCGTTGGGCGGCGGCGCCCTGGCCGCCGTGCAGCCCCCCGCCGATCGTCGCGTCCGATGCGTCCTGGAAGAACGTGAGCGCGAGGCCGGAGAGCAGCGTCCAGAGCGCGAGCAGCACGAGGACGAGCCGCTGCGCGCTCTCGGCGTTAATCACGCCCCGGGCCGTTGGGCCGCGCGCTGCCGACGGCAGGTGGATGGCGTCGGGAACTTTCATCCAGCCCTCCTAATGTGAACGCATTCTAACATCGGCCGGTTGGCTGTGGGGGGCGGCCTTCGGTAGCCTGGATCGGACGTGCACGGGAGGTGCTCGTGGCTGGTACGGACGGTCAATCCCCGAACGGTGCGCTGATCATCGAAGCGACGGATGTCGTCAAGACGTACGACACGGGCAAAGTCGAGGTGCGCGCGCTGCGGGGCGTGTCGCTCTCGGTGCGGCGCGGCGAGATGGTGGCGATCATGGGCCCGTCCGGCTGCGGCAAGACGACGCTGCTCAACTGCCTGAGCGGTCTCGACACGATCGATGGCGGACAGGTGCTGATCGAGGACGTTGACATCAACACTCTGTCCGACAACAAGAAGTCCGAGTACCGGGCGCGCCGGATGGGCTTCGTCTTTCAGTTCTACAACTTGCTGCCTGTCCTCTCGGCCGTTGAGAACGTCGAGCTGCCGCTCCTGGTGGCGGGCGTCCCGGCGAAGACAGCGCGCGAGCGCTCGTTGGCCGCGCTCGAGAGAGTGCATCTTGTCGAGCGGGCCTCGCACCGGCCGGCGGAGCTCTCGGGCGGGCAGCGGCAGCGCGTGACGATCGCGCGGTCCCTCGTGAACCACCCGGCGATCGTCTGGGCGGACGAACCGACGGGCGATCTGGACTCCGAGAACGCGCAAGAGATTATCGATCTGATGGTCGAGCTGAACGCTGCGCAGCAGCTGACGTTCGTCATCGTGACACATGCGCGCGAAGTCGCGGTCAGCACCGACCGGATCATCCGGATGGTTGACGGCCACATCGTCGACGAGCAGGCTACCGAGCGCGGACAGAAGCGTTTCAATCTAGCGACGGTCTAGGCCCCAATGGACGACCTCTTCGGCGTTTCGATGAACCTGATCATGCTGGTGCTCGTCGCGGTGCTGGGCGTCGCATTGGCGGTCGTCGGGTACGTCCTGGTGCGCAACCGGATCATGTTCGTGATCGGCGTGCGCAACATCCCGCGCCGCCCCGCGCAGACCGTCCTGATCATCATCGGGCTCATGCTGAGCACCCTGATCATCTCGGCCGCGTTCACGACGGGGGACACGGTCGACCACAGTCTGACCGCTACCTCATACCGGCTGCTCGGCCACGTCGATGAGCTGGTCCGGCGGCAGGGCGAGGGCCAGGAAGGGCCACAGGACATCGATTCGACGATCCCGGCGAGTGACGTCGCGACGCTGGAGCAGGCGATCGCCGGCATCCCCGGCGTCGACGGTGTGCTGCCGGTCATGTGGCAAGAAGTGCCTGTGATCAACCCGCGCAGCCGCCAGAGCGAGCCGCTCGTCAACTTCGCCGGACTGGACACGGCTTCGCTCAAGGGCTTCCCGGACGTGATCTCGAAGAAGACCGGCAAGCCGCTCGACCCGGCAACGCTGGGCGACGGCGAAGTCTACATGAACGCCAGCGCCGCCGACGCGCTCGACACGAGAGCCGGCGACACGGTCCAGGTGTTCGTCCAGGGCCAGCCGCACGAGTTCACCGTCGTTGACATCGTGAAGGACAACATCCTGGGCGGCGTGGGTGACTTCGACCAGACCGAGGGCATGGTGACGCGCATGGACACACTGCGCGCTGTTTCGGGCCGGCCGGACGAAGCGAACTTCATCGCCGTTTCGAACAGCGGCGGTGTGCGCGGCGGGCTGAAGTCTTCGCACGAGGTGATGGCCGGCCTCAAGCGAGCGCTGAACAGCGGCGCGGCAGCGGACGCGAAGGTCGATCCCTACGACGTGAAACGAGACCTGGTGGATAGCTCGGAACAGGCCGGCAACTTCATGGCGACGTTCTTCGTCATCTTCGGTCTCTTCTCGATCGCGTCCGGCATGTTGTTGATCGTGATGATCTTCGTCATGCTCGCGGCAGAGCGTAAGTCGGAGCTGGGGATGGCGCGCGCGGTGGGTACCAGGCGGAGCCATCTCATTCAACTGTTCCTCTCGGAAGGGATGGCGTACAACCTGCTGTCGGCGCTGGTCGGCGCGGCGTTGGGCGTAGGTGTCGCGTTCGCCATGGCGCGGATCATGTCGCGCATCTTCGCGGAGTTCCACTTCGACATCGAACCCTACGTCAGCGTACGCAGCCTGATCATCTCGTACAGCCTGGGCGTGGTGCTCACGTTCATCACCGTGGTGTTCGCCTCGTGGCGCGTATCGAATCTCAACATCGTGCGCGCGATCCGGGATATCCCTGAGCCGACGGGCGGCCGCATGGGCTGGCGCTGGCTGGCCGTCTCGATCCTGGGACTGCTCTTGGGCCTGTACCTGGTGTACTTAGGGCTGCAGAAGGACCTGGCATTCCCGTTCGCGCTGGGCTTCTCGGTCGTCGCCGCCTGCGCCGCAATCCTGCTGCGCTACCTGGGACTCACGGAGCGCCCCGTGTTCACCTCGACGGGCGTGCTGCTGGTACTCCTCTGGGGCCTGGTGGCCGGCGACCGGCTGCGCTTCCTGCTCGGCCGGCTGGAGGGCAATGTCGAGATGTTCTTCCTGAGCGGCATCGCCATGGTCGCCGCTGCGACGTTTGTCCAGGTCTACAACGCAGACGTAGTGCTGTTGCTGCTTTCGCGCCTGGGCGGACTGTTCGGCGGGATTATGCCGGCGATCAAGACGGCCGTCGCCTATCCGCTGGCGAGCAAGTTCCGCACGGGCATGACGCTCGCGATGATCTCGCTCGTGATGTTCGCGCTGACGATGATGTCGACGATGAACCTGAACTTCAACCGGCTCTTTCTCACGGACTCGGCCCGCGGTGGCTGGGATGTCGTAGCGGACGAGAACCCGAGCAATCCGATCGCGGACCTCCCCGCCGCATTGGGCACCGCGGGCTCGCCGGAGCCCGACAACTTCAGCGACTACGGGCGCGTGGGCCTGGCGGGCGAATCGAAGGTGGCTGAGCTGGGTAGAGGGAGTGTCGACTACGCGCGCTACCCCGTCTTCGGTGTCGACGCCGGCTTCATCGACGGCAGCGATATTCCGCTCAGCGAGCGCGCGGAGGGCTTCGAGGACGACGGGGCGGTCTGGCAGGCGCTTAAGACGCGCGACGACGTGGCGGTCGTCGACCGCTTCGCGGTTGAAGGCGGAGGCTTTGGTTTCAACGATCAGACGCTCCACATCTCCGGCATCGATCCGGATGCGAAGACGTTCCGGCCGGTGTACCTTTCGTTGCAGAACCCCGTGTCGGGCGCGGTGTTCGACGTGCAGATCATCGGCGTGGTCCAGTTCCAGGCGAGCGTGACGTTCTACGGTGTCTACGTGCCGGACAGCACGTTCGAGCGGACCTTTGGCAAGCCGTTGCTAACACGACACTACGTCGGGCTGACAGACGCCGGCAAGGCGAAGCAGACGGCCCGCGCGATCGAGTCGGCGCTGCTGCCGACAGGCATCCAGGCGGACTCACTCAGGCAGCAGTTGGAAGACCAGCAGGCGTTGACGCGCAACTTCTTCTTGCTCATGCAGGGCTTTGTCGCGCTCGGGCTGTTCGTGGGTATCGCGGCGGTCGGCGTGATCGCGTTCCGCACTGTGGTAGAACGGCGACAGCAGATCGGCATGCTGCGGGCCATCGGCTACAAGCGCAGCATGGTGGCGCTCAGCTTTATGCTGGAGTCTTCGTTCATCACGCTGCTCGCGATCGGCTCCGGCGTGGGCCTGGCGATCTGGCTCTCCTTCTTCCTGATCACGAGCAACGAGTTCCCGACGAGCGAGGCCGGCTACGCGATCCCGTGGCTGCGCATCTTTCTGATCAGCGCGCTGGCGTTCGTCGCGTCCCTGATCATGACGTATATCCCCTCACGACAGGCGGCGAGCATCCCGACGGCGGAAGCGCTCCGCTACGAGTAGGCGGACCCCAGCCTGAAGCCGAATCTCATGCCCCAGCCTTCAGGCTGGCGTCCCGCTATCGGGCTAAGCCTGTGCCCGGGTATCTCATGTCCCAGCCTGAAGCCGAACCTCATGCCCCAGCCTTCAGGCTGGCGTCCCGCTATCAGGCTAAGCCTGTGCCCGGGTATCTCATGCCCCAGCCTTCAGGCTGGGGGTCCCGTTACTTCCGGCGGAGCGCGCCGACGACCATGTCGCTGATCGTCTCTTGGTACGTGTCGACGAGGCGGCCGTCGGAATGGACGAAGCACTGGAAGAGGCCCATGATCACCAGGCCGGTAATGATGCGCGCCAGCAGATACGGGTCTTCGTGGCGAATGACGCCGGCGTCCATGCCGGTGCGCAGCAGCTCCGCGAGGGGCCGCAGGCGTTCTTCGTCGGCCCGCTTCATGCGCCGCGCGACTTCGCTGCGGGGGTCCGGGTTGAGGAAGACGAGCCGCACCAGGTCGCTGTGCTGGCGGGCGGCCTGAAAGACGCCCCGGATCCGGACGCGAGTTGCCCCCACCAAGTCGGCCGGCGCTTCGGCCACCTGGAGAGCGTCGTTGATGACCTTGTAGAGCTGCAGGTTGAGCGCCGCGAAGAGGTCGGTCTTTGAAGCGAAATACAGGTAGACGGTGCCGGCGGCGACACCGGCCTCCCTGGCGATATCCGCCATGGTGGTGCCGTCGTAGCCGCGCTGCGCGAAGACCTTGCGGGCGGCGCTAAGAATCGCATCGCGCCGCTCGTTCTTCTGACGCTGGCGCTTCTCCCGGTTCGCGGCCGCAACTGCTTGGGGAGTCATGCTGAATCCCATTCATGTAACGTACAGGGCCTGAACGTGTCAAGCAGGCCGAAGAAAGGGCCCTGGGGGCGCTATTTGGCCTTGAGCGCCCGCAACTCGTCCACGACCAGGTCGATCAGGCCAGGGTCGGCGCGTTTCTTCGCCTGATCGATGGCGTTGCAGAGCTGCGCGACGGTCGCACGGTCGGCGTAGCGGGTGAGCTGGCCGCACTGGATGAGCAGCTGCTGCATCACGTCGTCCGGCACAGAAGCGATGTTTGTGCCGATCGCGTCGAGCCGCTGAGCGAGCGCGTCCCGGGCCTCGATGAAGGAGAGGGGCGTACCCTGGGAGTTCGTCGGTAGCGGGACGTCGGTGGGTGTGCCGCCGTTCGGGCCTCCTCCGCCACAGCTCAGCAGGACTACGGTGACGACGGCGAGCAGCACAGGGGCGCTCGCCGCGAGGCGGAACGTCACGGAGCGCTCCTGCCGTAGAGCAGCTCCCGCAGATCGATCGCGATATTGGACCCGTCCAGGCGTAGGTGGCGTGGGTTGTAGTCGTCGTGGTGGACCGTGACCACGATCTCGTGCGCCGGCACCTCGGCGGGTAGGGGGACCCCGGCGACGCCGCCATTGTCCGTCTCGGCCCGTGCGAGCACGTCGCCGCCGGGACCGCTGACGGTGATCTCCGCGCCAGCGACGGGTGGCTGTTCGCCCGATTCGTCGGCGTCGTTCGCGAGCACGGTGATCGTCGCAGTGCGGCCGTCACGCGCGTGCTCGATCTCAACGGCCATGTCGATCAGGTAGATCAGCGGCGAAGGAACGACGGCTTTCATGCCTTCCTTCGGCAGCAGATCGACCTGGTTGGCGGCGAGCTCCGTGTCGGTCGCGGCCATGCCGTGGTCGGCGGTGATGATGAAGAGCGTGCCGTCGTAGAGGCCGCGCTCCTTGAGCATGTTCACCACGCGGCCGATGCGCTTGTCGCTCTCATCGACGGCGTCCCGGTGGCCGGCCGAATGAGGGCCATAGTCGTGCGCCGTGCCGTCGGTAAGGGTGAACTCGTGGAAGACGAACATGGGCGGCGGGTGGCCGCTCTCCGTAAACAAGGCGAGCACCTGTGCGACGCCGCGCGTATCGACGGTTGATTCGTTCTGCATGGCGGTCATTTCGTCCGCGGCCCAGCGTGGCGACCGGTCGACGCCGCACTCGTTCGTCAACGCGCGTAACAGCTCACGGTCGCCGACGACACGCCGTTCCAGCACCGAGTGGTCGGCGCCGCGGGTACACGGCTCGTGGATGGCCGCGGTCAGCGCGCCGCGCTCGCCCTCCCATGAGCCGTAGACGCGATGGAACGCCTCGTAGAGCGTTTCCACGTCCGGCCCCAGGAACTTCGCGCTGTCGAACTGCTGCCCTTGCGGCGTGACCACCTTGCGGTTCTCGCGCAGGTAGTACGTGGGGTTGACGACGTCGTGGTGGCCGCACCAGCAGCTCGTGCCGATGGCGTTGTGGCTGGGCCAGGTGATGCTCGGGAAGTTAACGATGCTGCCGTAGCGGAAGCGGTGAGCGCGTTCGATCAGCGCGCGCAGGTTGGGGATGGCGTCGGGCTCGTTTTCGAGCCGCCAGTGCAGCTCATCGTTGCCGAAGCCGTCCAGGTGGAAGATGTAGACGCGCTCCGGCCGCGCGCCGGCGTCATCGATGATCGCATCGAGCGGCCTGCCGTCCTGCCGTTTGAAGTAGACGTCGTTCGACGGCCGGCCGCACATGTCGCGCCCGGCGATCTTCGGGAAGCCCATCAGCTTGGCGATCGTCGGCGCGATATCGATGTGGCGCGCGGCTGTCTCGCTGACGCCTTGGCGCACGCCCGGTCCGGCAAAGCAGAGCGGCGCGCGCGACTGGACGACGTCCAGCGCGCCGTGCTGCCCGGGCTGCCGTCCGAACGCGTACGACTTCGGGTTGAGCACCAGGTCGGGCGCGTTCGGGCTGTCGAAGAGCTGCGCGATGCGCTCGTAGGCGAGGGGATAGCTGAGGTACTCCGGCTCGATGAACGCGCGGTTCGGGTCATCCGTGGGATGGCCGGAACGGCGCGCCGCCTGCAGCTCTTCCTCGATCGAAGAGACCGCGAGCGGGTCCTGGTTCTCGACCGGGTTAGCGCCGACCGTTTCGATGACGTGGTACTCGTAGCCGTCGGCGCCGGCGGTGCGCTCGAAGCGCACCATGCCGTGGCGCGACCACACCTCGTAGGCGCCGCCGCGGTACGTCGCGACGCAGTGCGTTTGCGGGCCGACCACGTCGTGCGTCAGGAGCAGATAGACGGCGCGGTTGCCGGACTCCTCCTGGTTGTGGTCCAGCCCCTGGCCGCCGGGACGCTCCGGCAGCGCTACGGTCCGCTCTCCGGCCGAAGTGGTGGTCATGGCGCCTCCTACGTGAGCTATCGGGGAGCTGTAGCCCGATAATACGGCACACCGTCCGGCGAAGCCAAATTGCCCACCGTAGGGAGCTGATTTCGCTTCCGGCGCTGGATTCGCCCTCATTGCCGAGCCAGATAGGTTCGACAGCAAGCTAGGGGAGGCTCCACGACCCAGTCCGTAAATACCCTAGGCCGAAAGACCGAACATTATCTGAGTGGAGCTCTAGTAGGGAGATGCGAGGCTGGGCTGGGAAGGCAGTCCGGAAGACGCGCCGCGCGTTCTGCGGGATCCATCCCGCGTAGGCGCGGACGTCACGAACGTCGAAGCGCAATGGAAGCCATGTTTGACAGCTCGAACTATTCGTTCAGTTTCTACTCGCTGCCGCTGCTGATCGTCGGCGGACTGGGCGTCATCTACGCTCTGGCTATCTTCTCGCGCGAGCGCGCATCGAACGTCGCTCGAGCATTCCTTCTGATGGTGTTGGTGACCGACACCTGGCTACTGAGCTTTGCCATGATCTATTCCACAAACAACCCGGCGGTGGCGTTCTCGTGGGTGCGGGTGGAGCACATCGGCGTCATGTCGATCCCCGCTGGAGTATTGCTCTTCACCACGGCAGTGACAGGACGCCTCCGAACGTTGTGGCCTGTGGTTCTTGCGGCCGCGGTGATCTCCGCAGTTTCGTACACTCTTGTCTTTTCCACGGACTGGTTCATCGTTGGCATGCACCATTACTACTGGGGCTACTACCCCATCTACGGGTGGCCATTCCTGGCGTTTGTGGTCTTCTTCGGTGTGGTGCTGACGGCGAGTCTCCGGCTGCATCGAAAGGGCATAGAGCAGACTAACTCCGAAACACAACGCCGCAGACTCAAAGCGATCTCACTGGCGCTTCTCATCGCTGATGTGGCCACGATCGATTATCTGCCGGCGTTTCACGTACCGGTCTATCCATTCGGGTACATCTTCATCGGTTTGTTCATTCTGCTGGCGACGCGAGCGATCTGGCTCTACCGGCTCGTCGATATCACGCCGGCGTTCGCGGCGAACGAGATCGTCGAGACGATGGCGGACGCGCTTGTGGTGCTCGACCGCGAAGGCATCATCAGGGCGGCGAACACAGCAGCCGCCACGATGCTGGGAACATCTAGCGCGAAGCTGCGCGGTCTCACTGCCGCAGAATTCGACTCGATGTGGTTTGAGGGTGCCTTAGGCGGACTGGAGAAGCCGGAGGCCATTACACATACCGAGATCGCCTACCATCGATCGGACGGCCAAGCTGGGACGGCTCTGATCTCGGCGTCGGCCGTCCACGATCACGCGGGCGAACGTCAGGCGACTGTTTGTATTGTCCACGACATTACGGAGCGCAAACGGGCCGAGGAGGCGCTGCGGGAGCGAGAAGCGCTCTACCGGACGCTCATCGAGACGTCTCCGGACGCTGTGCTTGTTGCGGAGCAGGACGGCCGGATCCTCATGGTCAATCGACGCGCCGCCGAGCTCATGGGCTATCGCGAACCGGAAGATGTGCGCGGCAAGAACGCCATGGAGTTCGTTGCGCCAGAAGATCAGCAACGCCTGAGCGACAGCTTCGCAGACGCCTCAGGCTCCGTGATCATTCGCGATGTGGAATACACGCTTGTGACGAAGGACGGGCGGCTCCTCCCGGCGGAGCTGAGCGTATCGAGAGTTCCGGGAGCCACGGGAGAGTTCAGCGGAATCATGGCCGTCGCCAGGGATATCAGCGAGCGAAAGCGCGCCGAAGAGACGATCCGCCATCTCGCCTTCCATGACCCGCTTACCGGCGTCGCGAACCGCTCAGTCCTGATGGAGCACCTTGGTAAGGCACTCGCCCAAGCAAGGCGCCAAGGGCACCTGCTCGGACTGCTCTTCCTTGACCTCGATAACTTCAAGGAGATCAACGATACTGCCGGGCACGCGGCGGGTGACGAGATCCTGCGGCAAGCCGCGAAGAGGTTGCTCCAGCTCGTGCGCGAAGGCGAAACGCTCGCCCGGGTGGGCGGCGACGAGTTTGTGATCCTGCTCCCGCACATAGCTGCCGCAACGGACGCTGCCACCGTTGCGGAGCGCGTCATTACCTGTTTCCGGGCAGGCGGCGTCTCGCAGGGCGGGTTCGGCGTAACTGCCAGCGTGGGTATCGCTATCTATCCGACGGATGGCGCCGACAGCGAGGCGCTGCTTCGACTGGCAGATCAGGCGATGTACGTGGCGAAGAGCCACGGCGGCAATACCTATCAGCCGGCAACAGATCTGTCCGCAACCGACGCGGTTGAGACGAAGGGCAGACTGGCCGGCTAGAGCCTGTCTACAGGCCTAGCAGCGGTGCGAAGCGCTTCTGCGAACGAAACGGTCCGACGACCGCCAAGTTGAGCTGGTCGTTCACGATGAGCTGGCGCGCCACGCGCTGCATGTCTTCGCTCGTGACCGCGTCAATCCGCGCGGTCACGTCGTCGACGGTGCGGATGCGCGCTGAGAGCAGCTCCTGGGCGCCCAGCCAGTCGGACACGGCGCGGGTGTCCTCCATGCGCAGCAGAATGCGCCCCTTCGCCAGCGCCTTCGCGCGCGCCAGCTCGTCTCCCGGGATGCCTTCGTCGCGCAGCTTGGCCAGCTCGGCCAGCAGAGCCTTCAGCGCCTCCTCCGCTTTCGACGGGTCGACGCCGGCGTAGAGCGTGAACGCTCCTGCGTCGAGGAAGAAGCTGCAGTAGCTGTGCACGTCGTAGCAGAGGGCGCGCTTCTCCCGCAGCTCGAGCGAGAGGCGGCTGCTCATGCCTTCGCCGAGGATGACGCTGAGCAGGCTCAGGGCGTAGCGCTGCGGGTGGTGGATGGGCAGCCCGCGCACGGCCAGGGAGAGGTGCGCCTGCTCGCTCGATTTGTACT
>JBIOYF010000328.1:0-6950 GCA_044870035.1 Dehalococcoidia bacterium | reverse complement strand
ATATACTTCCCTCGACATGCCGCGTCGCAACGAGGACGCCGAGCTGCAGCAGGCGAAGCTGCGCGTCGAAGAGCTGCGCTCGCAGATCGCCTACCACGACTACCGCTACTACGCGCTGAACCAGCCCGAGGTCAGCGACGCCGAGTACGACGAGCTGATGGGCGAGCTGCGTTCGCTCGAAGAGAAGTATCCACAGCTGATCACGCCCGACTCGCCGACGCAGCGCGTGGGCGAGCGGCCGGTCGAGGCGTTCGGGATCGTGGAGCACCCGGCGCCGCTGCTCAGCCTGGCGAACGCGTTCGCCGAGCAAGACCTGCGTAACTGGTTCCGCCGCGTCA
Organism: Dehalococcoidia bacterium; assembly: GCA_044870035.1. Lineage (GTDB taxonomy): Bacteria > Chloroflexota > Dehalococcoidia > DSTF01 > RBG-16-68-14 > JBBDXS01. Next base: position 6,612 of record JBIOYF010000328.1, on the reverse strand, counting down.
CCAACCTGGCCGAAACGGAACGGATCGAGATGGTCTGTGAGCCGAAGATCGACGGGCTCGCCGTCGCGCTCGTCTACGAAGGCGGGCGCTTCGTCGAAGGTTCGACGCGGGGCGACGGCTACCGCGGCGAGAACATTACGCAGAACCTGCGCACGATCAAGACGGTGCCGCTGCGCGTCGGCAACGGCAAGCTGCCGCGCCGTTTCGAGGTGCGCGGCGAGGTGTACATGACGAAGGCCGGCTTCGAGCGCATGAACAACGAGCGCGCCGAACGCGGGGAGGCGCTCTTCGCAAACCCGCGCAACTCGGCCGCGGGCGCCGTGCGGCAGCTCGATCCACGGATCAGCGCGAGCCGGCCGCTCGATTGCTTTATCTACGGCCTCGGCTGGGCGGAGGGCGGTAAGCTGCCCACCAGCCACCACGACACGCTCGCCTGGCTGAGCAAGCTCGGCTTCAAGATCAACCCGCACATCGAACGCTACGACAGCATCGATGACGTGGTGCGCCACTGCGAGAGCTGGGTGCACAAGCGCGAGGAGCTGCCGTACGAGATCGACGGCATCGTCGTGAAGGTCGACGACCTCAGTCTGCAGGCGCAGCTGGGCGCCGTCGGCCGGGAGCCGCGCTGGGCGACCGCGTACAAGTTCCCGCCGACGCAGCGCACGACGAAGCTGCTCAAGATCGACGTCAACGTCGGACGGACGGGCAGCATGAACCCGTTCGCGGTGCTGGAGCCGGTCAACGTCGGCGGCGCGACCGTGAAGCTCGCGACGCTGCACAACGAGGAGGACATCTGGCGCAAAGACATCCGCATCGGCGACACGGTGATCGTGCAGCGCGCGGGCGATGTGATCCCGCAGGTCGTCGGGCCGGTGCCGACGAAGCGCACGGGCAGGGAACGCAAGTACGCGCCGCCGAAGAAGTGCCCGTCGTGCGGGCAGCCTGTGGTGCGGCCGGAGGGCGAGGTGATGCGCTACTGCGTCAATCCGTCCTGTCCGGCGCAGGCGTACCGCATGCTGACGCACTTCGTCTCGCGTGGCGCGATGGACATCGACCGGATCGGCGAGCAGCTCTGCGCGCAGCTGATGGAGTCCGGCCTGGTCAAGGACGCCGGCGACTTCTACGTTCTGACGAAGGACGATCTCCTCAAGCTGGAGCGCATGGGCGAGAAGAGCGCCCAGAACGTGATCGACGCGATCGAGGCGAGCCGCTCGCGGCCGCTCAGCCGCGTGCTGTTCGCGCTGGGCATCCGGCACGTCGGTTCGGAGACTGCGGCGCTGCTGGCGGAGCACTTCGGCAGCATCGACGCGCTCATGGCCGCCGACGTGGACGAGATCGCAGCTCTGCCCGGCATCGGCGCCGTCGTCGCGCAGAGCGTCTACGAGTACTTCCAGCGCAAATCGAGCCGCAGGCTGATCGAAAGGCTGCGGCGCGGCGGCGTCCAGATGAAGGCCGGCCGCCCCGCGACACGGGAGGGGCCGCTCAAGGGGCAGACCTTCGTCATCACCGGGACGCTCTCGGGGCTGACGCGGCCGGAGGCGGAGGCGCGCATCCGCGCGCTGGGCGGCCAGGCCGCATCCAGCGTGACGAAGGCGACCGACTACCTGGTCGCGGGAGAGAAGCCGGGCTCCAAGCTGGCCAAAGCCGAGAAGTACGGGACGCGGGTCCTCTCGGACGAAGCGTTCACAGCGCTGCTGCGGAAGCACGGAGCGGCGTAAGACATACGCTTCGAAAAGGTGCGCGGAGGTTTTCTAAACCAAAAACGTCGTCCCTATTTGCACTTCCGCCGCGCTCGGTTATAATCGGAAAAGCTACAACCGCTGGTGGAGCAGGCTCCCGCGTAAGGAAGCGCATTGCTAAATCCGATTAACGCCCTCCTGGGCGTGCTTTCCCACGACGTTGGTATCGACCTGGGGACGGCGAACACGCTGTGCCTGGTACGGGGCCGCGGCATCGTCATCGACGAACCCTCCGTCGTCGCGATCGACAAGGTCAGCAAGAAGATCCTGGCCATCGGCGCGGAGGCGAAGCGCATGGTGGGCCGGACGCCGGCCAATATCGTCGCCGTGCGCCCGCTCAAGGACGGCGTCATCTCGGACTTTGAGGTGACCGAGCGGATGCTCCACTACTTCATCCGCTCCGTGCACACGCGCTTTGGCCTGGGCAACCCGCGCCCGCGCGTCGTGATCGGCATCCCGAGCGGAGTCACCGAGGTGGAGAAGCGCGCCGTCCACGACGCGGCGCTCAACGCCGGTGCCCGCGCTGCCTACCTGGTCGAGGAGCCGATGGCCGCCGCGATCGGCTCCGGGCTGCCCGTGATGGAGCCGCACGGCTGCATGATCGTGGACATCGGCGGCGGGACGACCGAGGTGGCGGTGATCGCGCTCGGCGGCATCGTCGTGAGCACGTCGATCCGGGTCGCCGGGGACGAGATGGACCAGGAGATCATCGCCTACGCGCGCCAGGTGCACAACATGTTGATCGGGGAGCGCATGGCGGAGGAGATCAAGATCCAGGCCGGGTCGGCGTTCCCGCTCGACCAGGAGGAGACGATCGAGATCCGCGGGCGCGACCTGGCGACGGGGCTGCCCAAGTCGGTCGAGGTGAGCACGGTAGAGCTGCGCGACGCGCTTTCGGGGTCGATCGGAGCGATCGTGGAGGCCGTGCGTTCGACGATCGAGATAACGCCGCCGGAGCTCGTCGCCGATCTGATGTATCGCGGCATCGCGCTGGCCGGTGGTGGGGCGCAGCTGCGCGGGCTAGACCGCAGGCTGGCGCAGGAGACAAAGTTTCCTGTTTATGTCGCGGAGGACCCGCTTTCCAGCGTAGTGCGCGGCACCGGCGAAATGTTGGAAGAGACCGATCTGCTGGAAAAGGTGCGCGCAAGTCTAGCAAGCCGCAAGCCGCCTCGTTAGAATAGGCGTTAGGAAGTCCGCGCCGGTGCCGCTCTGGGTGCGCTGCCGCCGGTGCTGAAGGAGCAGCCCGTCTCTCATGCGCGTACGCACCCGCACGTGGTTCAGCTTTGTCGTGGCCGTCAGCGTCCTCTTTATCGTGGCGAGCCAGTTCAGCGTCTTCGATCCGCTCGACGACGCTGTCTTGATGGTAGCGGCCCCTATCGAGTCTTCACTCCACGACGCGACGCAGCCGCTTGCGGACCTCGTTAACAACGTTACGGACGCCGGCCGCCTCTCGGACGATAACCAGGCGCTGCGACAGGAGCTCGAGCGTTTGAAGGCCGATAACGCGCGACTGCTCGCGTCCGAAACCGAGCTGAATCAGCTACGACAGCTCCAGAACATCCGCGGCATCCGGCAGGGCGATAGCTTCCTGGAAGCCAATGTCTTCGCTCGTGAGCCGAGCAACCTCAAGGAGATGATCGCCATCGACGCCGGCAGCTCCGACGGGATCACGGAGGGCATGGCGGTGCTGACGCGGCAGGGCAGCCTGATCGGCACGATCAGCAAGGTGCTCGATCACTCCGCCTGGGTGACGCTCATCATCGACCCGTCGAGTGCGGTGAGCGCGCTCGTGCAGGAGTCGCGGACGCAGGGCGTCGTGGCCGGCTCCACCGACGGCGACCTGACGATGGAGTTCGTCGCGGAGACGGCCGACGTGAAGGAGGGCGATCTCGTACTGACCTCAGGCATCGGCGGCCGCTATCCGGCGAACGAGCTGATCGGACAGGTGGTCGGGGTCGATAAGGCCGCACAGGAGCTGTTCCAGGCGGTGCGGGTGAAGCCGCTCGCGGACCTCACGCGCCTCGAGGGCGTGCTGGTGCTGACGAGCTTCGTGCCGAAGGACGCCGACTAGCGTGGGCTTGGCGATCGGTCTTATCGCCATCGTTTTTGCCGCGCTCGTCCAGGTCTCGGTGCTGCCGGAATTCTCGCTCTTCGGCGTCCAGCCGAACCTGCTGGTGATCCTGCTCGTCGCGTGGATGTCGGTCCGGGGCCGGCGCGAGGCGCTCGTGCTGATCCCGGCGGGCGGCCTGGTGCTGGGCCTGCTCGATAGCGAGCCGCTGGGTCTGGCGATGCTCGGTCTGGCGCCGCTCATTCTGTTGACTGAAATCCGGGAGATGCGCCTCATCGAAAGCGATTTGCTGCCGGCCGTCATACTTGTTGCGTTCGCCACGCTTTCGTACGAGATCACGATTCTGGTAACCTTGGCCGTAACGGGTGAGCAGCTCGATTGGTTTGCGAGCGTGCTCGACGTCCTGGTACCGGCCGCGATCGCGAACGCGCTGCTGCTGCTGCCGGTCTACGGTATCCTCCGGCTGGCGAGCTTGGACCTGCGCCAGCGCCGCGCGATCTAAGCGGCCTAACGAGAAGCAAGGACGCGCCTGGCGCGCAGGAAGCATGCGTTTACCTTCCGCTAACAATCGACGCTGGCGTTCGCAGCCGCGGCAACGGCACCCCGTTGAGCTGTTCCACAGCCGTTTCTGGCTCCTCAAGTTTCTCATCGTCATCCTCTTCGGCGTGCTCGTGCTCCAGCTCGCGCGCATGCAGATCGCGCAGCACGATTCGTACCAGGCCCGGGCGGAGAACAACCGCCTTCGCACGATTTCGATCCTGCCCAGCCGCGGCCTGATCTACGACCGCAACGGCGAGCAGCTGGTGAAAAACGAGCCGATCTTCAGCGCCGCCGTCGTGCCGGCCGACGTGAAGGAGGACCAGACGCTCGTCGTCGCCGCCGAGCTCTCCAAGGCGACAGGCGTGTCGCCTGCCGAAATCGCAACGAAAGTGGTGGACGCGAGAAAGAGCAAGGACCCGTTCACGCCGATCATCGTGAAGACAGCCCTCAGCGATGAAACGGCGTTTCAGCTGCGCGAGCGTCAGTCGGAGCTGCCCGGCGTTCAGGTGCTCGTCGAATCGGTGCGCGACTATCCCTACGGTTCGCTCATCTCGCACGTGATGGGCTTCGTCGGGCGGATCGATGAGGCCGAGTACGCTGACCTGAAGGGCAGCGGCTACGGGATCAACGACCGCCTCGGCAAAGCAGGCGTCGAGTACACGTACCAGGACATCCTGCGTGGCCTACCGGGCTACAAGATCGTTGAGATCGACGCCGCGGGAAAGGAAGTCGGCGCGGTACAGACGTCCAATCCGCGCACGGCGGGCAACCTCGTGCTCTCAATCGACCTGGATCTGCAGGAGCACGTGACCGACTACCTCCAGAAGGGCATGGGCGCGTCCTCGAACGCCGCCGCCATCGTGATGAACGTCCACAGCGGCGAGGTGCTCTCAATGGTGTCGCTGCCGGCGTACGACGACAACATCGTCACCGATCCCGTCGACCAGGAGCGGCTGCCCGCCCTGCTGAACGACCCGACGAAGCCGATGCTCAACCACGCGATCTCCGAAGTCAACCCGCCCGGCAGCACGTTCAAGATGGTCACTGGCAGCGCGGCGCTCCAGGAGGGCGTGGCCGGCCCCGATACGACGATCACCAGTCGCGGCGCGATTACCGTGCAGGACGAGTACACGGCGGGGCGCGTCTGGGTGATGCGTGACTGGGCTGTCCTGGGCACGATGAATTTCTACCGCGGGCTGGCGATGTCGTCCGACGTCTACTTCTACTATCTGTCCGGTGGCTACTTCGACCGCGGGCGCGAAGTCTTCCACGGTCTGGGCGCGGACCGGCTCGCCCGCTATGCCCGGTCGTACGGCTTCGGCGCGCCGACAGGCATCGATCTGCCCGGCGAGGCAGCCGGCAACGTGCCGGACCCGCAGTGGAAGGAAGACAACATCGACGAAGTGTGGACGCTGGGCGATACGTACAACTTCGGCATCGGCCAGGGCTACCTAACCGTTACGCCGATGCAGCTCCTCCGCGTGACCGCGGCGATCGCGAACGGCGGCGACCTACTGGTGCCGCACGTCGTGCGCGAAGTCGTCGACGAGAAGGGCAACGTGCTGCAGAAGATCGAGACGAAGGTGGCGAACAAGATGCCGATCTCGTCTGCGAACTTCGCGATCATGCGCGAAGCGCTGCGCCAGGCGGCGGTGTACGGGCCGGCCCGGACCGGCGCGAGCAGTCAGGTCTCCATCGCGGCGAAGACGGGCACGGCCGAGTTCGGCGTCCAGCTGCCGGACGGCCGCTACATGTCCAGCCACGCCTGGTACACGGGCTACGCGCCGGTCGACAATCCGGAGATCGCCGTTGTGGTCTTCCTCGAAAAGGGCATCGGCGCGACGAACGGCGGCCCGGTCGCCAAGCAGATCTTCGACTACTACTTCGGCCGGAAGAACCAGGCGGAGGCGCCGGCGCCGTGAACAGCCGCATCGTGCGCCTGCGCGATTTCGACGTGGTGCTGCTGCTCGCGGCGCTCGGCCTCGTCGCGCTCGGGACGCTGCTCATCTACAGCGGCAGCCTGAGCCAGTTCGGCCGGCCGGCAGCGTCCGACTTTTCGCACCCGGTCGTGAGGCAGATCAGCTTCGCGGCAATTGGCGTGGTGCTCGCGCTGGTCTTCGCGCGGCTCGATTACCGGCTGCTGGGAACGTTCAGCTACGGACTGTACATCGCCGTTATTGCCGTGCTCGTTTTCGTCGACGTGGCGGGCGAGGCGGCCTACGGCTCGCGGCGCTGGATCCTGATCGGCGGGACGCAAGTCCAGCC
>JBIOYF010000327.1:0-10622 GCA_044870035.1 Dehalococcoidia bacterium | reverse complement strand
GTCGCGGCGTCTAAGATGCGTCGGGCGCAGCAGCGCGCGCTCGCCGGCCGCCCCTACGCGGAGCGGCTCACCTGGGTCCTGGCCGATCTCGCCGAAACAGCGCCGCAGATGGAAGCCGAGGCGCTCCACCCCCTCCTTAGGCGGCGCGAGGTGCGCAACGCGGGCATCGTGTTCATCACGCCGAGCCGCGGGCTCTGCGGCGGGCTGCCCGGCGCGATGAACCGGCGGGCCGGCTCGCTTGTCCTGAACCTCGGCGTGCCGACCGGCGTCGTCGCCGTCGGGCGCAAGGGACGCGACTACTTCCGCCGAACGCAAGTCCCCATCACGGCGGACTTCACCAACCTCGGCGACTACCCGGAGTACCTCGACTTGCTCCCCATCGCGCGGGTGGTCATCGACGACTACTTGTCGGAGCGTGTCGACCAGGTGTTCCTGGTCTACCCATACTTCGTCAACACGATGACTCAGGAGCCGCGCGTAACGCAGCTGCTGCCGATCGAGCCGCCGGAAGAGAAGGCCACCCACGGCATCGACTACATCTACGAGCCGAGCCGCGCGGCCGTGCTGGCGGAGATCCTGCCTCGCTACGTCGAAATGCTGGTCTACGAAGCTGTCCTCGAGAGCATAGCGAGCGAGCAGTCGGCCCGCATGGTCGCGATGCGCAACGCCAGCGACGCGGCCGGCGACATGATCCAGGAGCTCACGCTCACGTACAACAAGGCGCGCCAGGAACAGATCACCAAGGAGCTCCTCGACATCGTCGGCGGCGTTGAGCAGCTCAAGGCGTAGGAGGCAATCCATGGCCGAAGGCAAGGTTACTCAGGTAATGGGCACGGTGGTGGACGTGGAGTTTCCAGCGGACCAGCTGCCTGAACTGTTCAACGCGGTGGAGATCCAGATGGAGAGCGGCAAGCTCATCGCCGAGGTCGAGCAGCATCTCGGCAACAACTGGGTGCGCTGTCTCGCCATGGACTCCACCGACGGTCTCCGGCGCGGAGCCGTTGCCGTCGATACCGGGCGCGCGATAGCCGTCCCGACGGGCGAAGGCACACTCGGCCGGCTGTTCAACGTGCTCGGCGTCCCCCTCGACGGCCTCGGCGAAGTCCCCGGCGAGCGCGTCGGCATCCACCGGACGGCGCCCCCGCTCGAAGAGCAGGAGACCCAGGTGCAGGTGCTGGAGACGGGCCTCAAGGCCATCGACCTGATCGCTCCGTTCACCCGGGGGGGCAAGGTCGGCGCGTATGGCGGCGCCGGCGTGGGCAAGACCGTCATCATCAAAGAACTGATCAACAACATCGCGACGCAGCACGGTGGTGTCTCAGTATTCGCCGGCGTCGGCGAGCGTTCGCGCGAGGGCAACGACCTCTGGCGCGAGATGCGCGAGTCAGGCGTCATCGAAAAGACCGTGCTCGTGTTCGGCCAGATGAACGAGCCGCCCGGCGTGCGCCTGCGGGTCGGGCTAACGGCGCTCACCATGGCTGAGTACTTCCGCGACACCGCAGGTCAGGACGTGCTGCTCTTCATCGACAACGTGTACCGCTATACGCTGGCGGGCATGGAAGTGTCGGCGCTGCTCGGGCGCATGCCCTCGGCCGTCGGATACCAGCCGACGCTATCGACCGAGGTCGGCGAGCTAGAAGAGCGCATCACGACGAGCAAGAAGGGTTCGATCACATCGTTCCAGGCCGTCTTCGTGCCCGCGGACGACTACACCGACCCAGGCGTCGCGACGACCTTCGGCCACCTCGACGCACTCGTCACGCTCGACCGCGCGATTTTCGAACAGGGACTCTTCCCCGCGATGGACCCGCTCGCGTCGTTCTCGCGCGTGCTCGACCCGCTCATCGTCGGCCAGGAACACTACGACACGGCGCGCGAGGTGCAGCGCGTGCTCCAGCGCTACAAGGACCTGCAGGACATCATCGCGATCCTCGGCGTCGAGGAGCTGTCCGAAGAAGACAAGCTGGTCGTCGCGCGCGCGCGGCGGCTCCAGCGCTTCCTGACGCAGCCGATGTTCGTCGCCGAAGTGTTCACCGGCATCCCCGGCCAGTACGTGCCGATCCGCGAGACCGTGCGCGGCTGCAAAGAGATCATCGAGGGCACGCACGACGCCCTTCCCGAGCAGGCCTTCTACCTGATCGGCACGATCGACATGGCGGTCGAGAAGGCGGAGAATATGGCGAAGGAGGCCGCGACGGCGTAGCACCGCGTCGCCCCGAGAGTATGCCGCTCCACGTCGAGATCGTCACCGCAGAACAAATCGTCTACTCCGCCGAAGGCATCGACGAAGTCGTCGCGCCGGGCGCGGACGGCGAGTTTGCCGTCCTGCCGCAGCACGCAGCCTTCATCACCACGCTGGCGCCCGGCGAGATGCGCATCATCCGCTCCGGCCAGGACGAGGAGATCATGGCCATCACCGGCGGCTTCTTCGAGGTCCGCAACGACCGTGTCGTCATCCTTGCCGACGCGGCCGAGCGCGCCGACGAGATCGACATCGCCCGCGCGGAGGCCGCGCGCCGGCGCGCCGAGGAGGCGCTCCGCGAGCGCGTGGAGCTGGCCGACCTGGCACAGACGCAGGCAGCGCTCATGCGCGCTCTGGCGCGCCTACGCGTGGCCGAGCGGCGAGGCCGGCGTGCCCGCGGAGGCGGTCCGCCCCGGTCGGGCTAGCGTCTTCTTGACACCAGCCCCGTCCTTCGCGCTAGCATCAGAGTGTCCCGTGGTAGCGGGACGCCTCACGAATTCGCTCAGCTCGCGCGCAAGGAGGTGAGCACATGAGCGCTCGATTTGTCCTGGGATTCCTGATCGGCTTTCTCTTGGGCGCCGTTGCGGCGATGGCTCTCACGCAGCCCAGCGGCGCAACGCACGAGGACGCGCTCGCTCGCGACTAGGCGCGCCCGCACCGAGGAAACCGCCCAGTGCCCAACGACTCGCTGAAGCTCGTGGTCATCATCGCCTCCGACGCTGATGCCGACCGGCTGATGAAGTCGCTTGTCGAACGTGGCTACCCGGCCACGAAGATCAGCAGCACCGGCGGCTTCCTGCGGCGCGGCAGCGCGACCATCCTCTCCGGTGTAGAGGCGGCCGAGGTAGACGACGTGATCGCCATGGTCCACCAGGAGTGTCACGCGCGGGCGGAGTACGTGCCGGTGCAGACGTTGCCGTTCTTCGGCGAGGGGGCAACGCTGTCGGAGCCGGTGGAGGTGCGCGTGGGCGGCGCTATCGCTTTCGTGCTGTCCGTGGAGCGCTTCGAGAGGACGTAGTTCCTACGTCGCTCGCGCAGAAGAGCTGCACCAGCCGCTTATCGAGCTGCGTGCCCGCCCCGCCCAGCAGCACCGTGCGCGCGTCGTCTTCGGACAGGGCGCGCCGATACGGCCGCTCCGCAGTGAGCGCCACATAGGTATCGGCAAGCGCAATGATGCGCGCTTCGATCGGGATCGCCTCCGAAACGACGAACTCCGGGTAGCCCTTCCCGTCCGGCCGCTCGTGATGGGCGCCGGCCCACAGCGCCACATCTTCCAGGCCCGGCAGACCTTCCAGTACCTGCTGCGAGTACGTCGGGTGCTTGCGCATGGCTTCCATCTCGGTCAGTGAGAGGATGTCCGGCTTCGCGATCACGCGCGCGGGCACGCCCAGGAGGCCAACGTCGTGCAACAGCCCCGCGAGCTGCACCCGGCGGCAGCGCTCCTTCTCGAAGCCCAGCCTCTCCGCGATGCCGCGGGCTACCTCGCCGGTGCGTGTGCTATGCCCGGTCGTATGCTCGCCCTTCGAGTCGGCCAGCTTGGCGAAGACGGTCGCGAACGTGGCCAGCGGATCGCGCTTACGATCGCCCTTCGGCGCATCGATCGCTGCCGCGAGCCCGGCTGATAGATCGTCGTCGTGCAGTCCTAGCCAGAACGTATCGCTCCGGACGAGCTCCCGTGCGTAGCGGGCAAGGTCGGGATCGATCGACCGGCCGCTGTGTTCGGCAAGCAGTGCGACGAGGTTGCGCCGCGCCGTCAGCGGGTTCGCCTCGGCCGAGATGAGCGATTCGATGATGTCCGAAGCCGCGACGATCCGCCCGCTCGCCGGGATCGCCGCGCCCTTGAGCGCGTGCGGGAAGCCCTGGCCGTCCCAGCGCTCGTGGTGGCATTCGATCGCCTGGCAGATCTGCTCGTCGAAGCCCAGCTCGCGAGCGATCTGCGCGCCCAGCTCGAGGTGCGAGCGCAGCAGCTCGATGACTTCGGTGCCGCGCTGCGGCGAGATTTCCATCGCGAGCTGGTGGGGAGACTGTCCCGGCCGCCCGCAGAAGAGCGTCTCTTCACTCATGTTGAGCAGCCGGCACATCTCGCTCGAGGCCGGGGCAGCACCCGCATCGTGGAAGAGCGCGCCGTAGAAGACGGCCTCCCGCTGCTCGGGCGGCAGCTGTACTCCGTGGGCCAGGTTTAGAGCAACGTAGCAGACTCGGGCCGCATGGCCGGCCAGCCGCCCCTCAGCAAGGTCCAGCGCCTGGGAGAACGCCACAGCCAGCTGCGGGCTGGAAGGCGCCAGCGGCGCTTGTGCCCGCTCCTCTTTTCGGGGCGGCTGGGCCGCCTCGGGGCGCGTCGAAGTCTTGGGACCGGTAGATGCCACGCTCTCTCCTCCGGGCCAAAGGCCCGTCGAAGGAGTATCGGCTTTCGGGAAGCTGGCGTGCAGTTTGATTACGAGCGGCGACCCCGAGTTGGGGCCGCTTAGCTTCGAGGTGGTCTGGAGCGGGCTACGTAGCTATGAACAGGGGCGCCAGCACCAGCGTAATCGTGCTCAGCAGCTTCACCAGCACGTGCAGCGAGGGACCCGCCGTGTCTTTGAACGGGTCGCCTACCGTGTCGCCCACCACAGCTGCTTTGTGCGCGTCGCTGCCCTTGCCCAGCGGGTTGCCCGCCTCGTCCTTGAGGCCGCCCGACTCGATGAACTTCTTAGCGTTGTCCCAGGCGCCACCGCCGTTGTTGAGGACAGTCGCCAGCATGATGCCCCCGATGGTCCCAATGATGAGCAGGCCCGAAACGGCCAGCCAGCCCGAAGCGTGGTCATACGATTGGCCCGCTATGATCACCGTGTCGTTTCGCGTGAAGCGGAAGATCAGGCCCACCGCCACCGGCATCCCGACGGCCAGAACGCCCGGGAGCACCATCTCACGCAGGGCAGCGCGCGCCGTGATGTCGACCGCGGCGGCGTAATCGGGCCGCGACGTGCCCGCCATAATGCCTGGGTCCGCTCGGAACTGGCGGCGCACCTCTTCGATAATCTTTCCGCCCGCGTTACCGACCGCGCGGATCGCGAGCGAACTGAACAAGAACACCAGCATGACGCCCAGCAGGCCGCCGACGAACACGTCGACGCGGGCCAGGTCGATGGGTAGCTCGGCCGTGAGCGGTGCGCCGAGGCGCTCCTTCACCTTGTCGAGGTACGCGCTAAAGAGCAGGAACGCTGCCAGGCCGGCCGAAGCGACGGCGTAGCCCTTTGTAAGCGCCTTCGTGGTGTTGCCGACGGCGTCCAGCTTGTCCGTGATCTCGCGCGCGCTCTCCGGCGCGCCGGCCATCTCGGTGATGCCGCCGGCATTGTCCGTAATCGGGCCGAAGGTGTCCATCGCCAGAATGTAAGCGGCCGACATCAGCATGCCCATTGTTGCGACGGCCGTGCCGAAAATGCCTGCGGTGAAGCCCGGGATCGCCGCGTCGATCTCAGCCTGTGAACCCAGCGCGAACGAGCCGACCAGCGCCAGTCCGATCGCGATCGCCGTCAGCGCTGTCGTCTCGAAACCGACGGCCGTGCCGATGATGATGTTCGTCGCTGGACCTGTGCGCGACGCGCGCGCGATCTCTTGCACCGGCCGCCACGCGCCCGCGGTGTAGTATTGCGTGATGTAGACGAACGCGATGCCCGTGCCGATGCCGATCAGGCCGCAGAAGAAGAACCAGTACCACGCGTCGCCCAGCATGACCTTCGTCGCAATGAACAGGCCGATGACGGACAGAATAGACACGATGTAATAGCCGAAGTTCAGCGGCGTCATCGGGTCCTGCTTGCTTTTCGGATCGCCGTCCGTGAAGAACGGCACAGACGTGAGTCCAACCATCGCCGCGATGAGGCCGAACGAACGCAGCACCAGCGGGAACATGATCCACTCGATCCTATCCGTCACCGCGAAGATCGCCACGCCCAGGATCATCGCGCCGATGTTCTCGGCGGACATCGACTCGAACAGGTCGGCGCCGCGGCCCGCGCAGTCGCCCACGTTGTCACCTACGAGGTCGGCGACGACGGCTGCGTTGCGAGGGTCGTCCTCGGGAATACCCGCCTCGATCTTGCCGACAAGGTCCGCGCCAACGTCGGCGGCCTTTGTGTAGATGCCGCCGCCAAGCTGCGCGAACAGTGCGACGAAGCTCGCGCCGAATCCGAAGCCGACGATCAAGAACGGCGCGATCTCCGGAGGGTTGTCCAGAATACGGCTGTAGACGAGGAAGATGCCCGACACGCCAAGCAGGCTCAGCGCCACAACGAGGAAGCCCGACACCGCGCCGCCTCGCAGCGACACCGTGATCGCCTCCTTCAGGCTGTTCTGCGCCGCGGCTGCTGTTCGCAGGTTCGAGCGGACGGCGATGAACATCCCGATATAGCCGGCGAACGCCGAACAAAACGCGCCTACGAGGAAGGCGATCCCCGTGAGCAACCCTTCCCTCCAATGCCCGACGACTTCGTTGCCGCCGAAGACCACCTGGCCACCCTCGAAGACGATCGGCTTGACCCCGTTCGAAATCGCTCCCACGAGCACACCCACGCCGATCGCAGTGAGGACTGCGAGGATTGCGATCGTCCGGTACTGGCGCGAGAGGAACGCCATCGCGCCCTCGAAGATCATGCCCGCGATTTCTTGCATCGCCTCCGTGCCTGTCGGGCGGCGCAGCACGTCCCAGGCGAGCCACAACGCAAACAGGACAGCCGCGAATCCCGTTACTGGAACCATCCACACGAGCTCCATGCCCGCCTCCTCAGCTACCGCTTGGGCAGATACGCAGACAAACGTTATGGAGGCCGAGCGCCTCCACGTCGGCGAGTTTAGCAGCGAGTGTGGGCTGGATCAAGGAAAGGCGGCGGGCGGGCAGGGTCAGTTCGATTTCGGCCAGAGCAAGTAGGCGGCTACGGCGAAGAAACTCGCCACGATAAGAGCTGCCCCGATGATGACGCCCGTCTCAAAGGTAGGTTCGTTGACGTTGCGGGACTTTAGCTCAGCCGCCATCCCCAAAGCAACAGTCGCCAGCGCCGCGGTCAGTACGCTAGCGGCGAGAACCTTCCTCACCATCTGCCACTCCAACGTGCCCAGAGAACCGCGGCCTCCATCCTCATCACAGATGACACGTGTCGTTCAGCCGGACCGCCAGCGACCGCTCCGCCGTCAGCTCGAGCACCGACACCGCGGCGACGTCCTGACGGACGCTCCGGAAGTTCGCGAGCGGCAGGCGCAGCACTCGACAGATGATCGTCAGGATGACGAAGTTGTGCGTCACGACCGCGACCGTGCCGTCGGGATGCCGGTCCCGGATCGATTCGATCACGCGCCACGAACGCTCCTGCACCTCCGCCAGCGTTTCGCCACCCGGCATGCGCGCTTCGCCACAGTCTTCGGAGAGCCACGCCTCGGTGAACTCCGGATAGCGCTCGCGCACGGCCGGGAACGACAGCTCCTCAAGCTCGCCGATGTCCATCTCGATCAGGTCCGCTTCGATCTCGATCGGCAGCGACAGCGCCCCGGCGAGCGGCGTCGCGGTCGCTACGGCGCGCTGCAGCGGGCTCGCGTAGATCGCATCGATCTCGTGCGCGCTGTCCGCGTACGAGATCGCGGTCGACTGCGCCTGGTCGAGGCCGCGTTCGTTCAGCGGCACGTCCTGGCGCCCTAGTGCGATGCGCCCAGCATTATGCGCCGTCTCGCCGTGGCGGATGAGGAGGATGCGCACTACGCTATGTATCGCCCCCGCCGCTGCCAGGCGTCCCGCGCGGGCGACGTCTCCGAGAGGACGAGGCGCAGCCGGTGCGTCCGGACCGGCTCGCCCAGTCCCAGCGCTTTCACCACCTGGTCGGGCCGTCCCACTCCCGTCGAGTCGCTGCGCAGGCGCAGCGAGAGGCGCGCGGCGCCCTCGCACAGCGCCTCGACCCGCAGGTCCTGCACCAGCGCGCGCAGATCGTACTCACGGCGCTTCTCGCCGCGCAGGTCCACCCACGGCAAGCTGTCGCGCGAGAGAAACGCCTCCACCCGCGAACGCAGCGCCTCAACGTCGTCGACGCGCAGATCGACCTCGTAGTCCGCCCAGCGCACCAGCGTCGGCAGCGACGGCAACCCGAGCCCCACCTCCCACACGTCGAGCGCGGCGAGACCTTCCGGCAGGAACGGCCCCACGCGTTCGATCAGCCGTGCCGGGTCCGTCAGCTCCGCCAAGATTACGTCGACCAGCTCACCTTCGCTCGTCGCGTTCGCCGGCAGGCCGGCGGCCACCGTGATGCGTGGCGTCGGGCGGTTCCCCTGCGAGTACGAAACGGCCACTCCCGCAGCGCGCAGCGCCTCGTCCCACCGCCGCGCGATGTCGAGGTGGCCGATGCCGCTCGTCTCCGGCCCGCGTGCGAAGCGAATGCGGACGCGCTGCGCCTTCTCGCCGCTGCGCCCTATTGACGAAGGTCTCATTGCGCCTGGGCCGCTGGCTGTTCTGCCTTCTCCTCGTCGGGGACGGGCTGCGTCATCGGCACGCGCGTGACAACCACCTCCTCGATCTTGCGGCCCTTCACCTCCGAGACGCGCATCGAGTAGCCGTCACCGCTTAGCGTTTCGCCTTCCTGCGGGATATGGCCCAGCACGTCGAGCACGTAGCCGGCGACCGTCTCGTAATCGCCGTCGGGGATCTTCAAGTCGAGCTGATCGCGCGCCTCTTCGACGCTCATGCCGCCATCGACGCGCACCGTGCGCTCATCGATTGCCTTATATTCCTCCACGGGCTGGCCCAGCTCGTCGACGAGGTGGCCGACCATCTCTTCGAGCAGCAGCTCAAGCGTGACGATCCCGGCCGTGCCGCCGTACTCATCGACGATAACGGCCATCTGCTGGCGCCTCTCCTGCATCTCCACGAACAGGCTACCCAGCAGCTTCGTCTCCGGGACGAAATGCGCCGGCCGCATCAGATCGTCGATCGGCGTTTCGTTGGTCACCTTACCCTGGGCGATGAGCCGCAGCACGTCCTTGATGTTCACAATCCCCACGACGTTATCGATGCTGTCGTCGTAGACCGGGAACCGGCTGTGCGGCGTCTCGTTGTACGCCTCGTAGAACTCGGCCACCTTCGTGCCGGACTCCAGCCAGACCACCTCGGTCCGGGGGATCATCACTTCATTCACGCGCCGGTCGTAGAAGCGGAAGACGCGCTCCATCAACTCGGCTTCCTCCTCGCCGACGGCGCCCTCTTCCGCGCTGATGTCGATCAGCATGCGCAGTTCGGCTTCGGTGACAGTGTGCGTGACCTTCGCGTCGCCGCGGAGCAGGAGCCGCGCCAGAACGTTCGCGGCACCGGCGAAGACCACCACGATTGGTCGCAGGAGAACGGTGAGCAATTCCACTGGCCGGGCGACGAACAGGGCTACCGGATCCGCCGACTGCGCCGCGACGACCTTGGGCGTCACCTCACCGAACAGCGCGATCCCGGCAGTCGCGATGATCGTGCCGACGATCAACCCCCAACCGCCGGCCAGGTCCACCGAGATGAAGCCCGCCATGGTAGACGCGATCACAACGAAGAGGTTCTGCAGCAACACGATCGCAGCGAAGAACCGATCGTCGCGCTTGCGCAGGCGCTCCAGCGCCTGCGCACTCCTTCGCCCCTGCTCAGCCAGATGGCGCGTGCGGATCCTGCTCGCGCCGACGATGGCTATCTCGATCGTGTTGACGAGCGCATAGCCAACCACGCTCACCACGAGCAGCACGATGCTCCAGCCCACGCTGAGGCCGCCAACGACCGCACCTTCCGCGAGGAAGGACGTTGAGAATATCGATGCTAGCGTGGAACTCGAGTCGATCAACTCTCGGCTCGCCGGCCGGCCAACCTGACCAGCCCCTGCTGGAGCCTAGCAGGATCATACGGATCGCATGCGCACCCTGTCAAAGGGCGCAGCGGTTGCACATATATCGGCCACCGTGGTATACGTAACGGGAACGTTCGGTGGGTGGGCGGAAAGGGAAGCAGTGCGGCTGCCCTTAGCCCGGATCGTCATCGTGCTTGCTGCCGTCGCGGTTGGCTACTTCGTCTTCTCCGCTGTCGGCGACACACTCCTCTCACACAGGCTCACGCAGGACGAACAAGACCTCCGCCAACAGATCGACCGACTGTCGCAGCAGAAGCAAGACCTGGAGGATCTGCGCGACTATCTCCGGACCAACGACTACGTCGAGGGCGTCGCCCGCCGCGTCCTCGGGCTCGTCCGCCCGGGCGAGGCGCTCTTCATCGTGCAGTCGAACGCTCCCACGGCCGCGCCGGCCACGCCCGCCGCCAACGCGGACGCCACGCCGGAACCTTGGTGGGAACGCCTCTACGACCCGTAGTACACTTTCCTCAGAGGAGGAGCCGGGGGGG
>JBIOYF010000326.1:0-3583 GCA_044870035.1 Dehalococcoidia bacterium | reverse complement strand
GTCGCCGCGCCCTGCAGGTCTACGCGCAGGATCACATCGCGCCCATGAGCCAGCGCCTCACGGACGCCGGCCTTCGGCACGCCATAGCGATGGCCGTAGACAAGCGCGTGCTCCAGCAGCCCATCGGCGGCAAGCAGGCGGTCGAATTCTTGCTCTGTCAAAAACGTGAGGAACTCGCGCTCCTCACCATTGCGCGGCGGTCGGGTCGTGGCGGTTGCTGCGAAGTGCGCCGGAATGCCTCGTTCTTTGAGACGGGCAAGCAGCGCGTCCTTGCCGACGCCCGAAGGGCCCGTGATGACGACGAGCAGGGGTCCCGCGTCGATCGACGCGCGTGCGGCGCGGGGCGATGCCTCGCTACTCACCCTCGACCTCTGGCCCGCGCGATCGGTAGCTGCGCACCCGCCCTTCGATCGTTTCCGGTGTGATCGCCGCGAGCACGACAGAGCCGTTCTCCATGAAGATCACCGCCTTCGTGCGCCGGCCGCTCGTCATATCGACGGTCAGGCCCTTCGAACGGCCCTCATGGATCAGCCGCTTGATCGGCGCGGACCCCGGCGAAGCGACGCCGATCATGTGCGCGCCCGAAACGTAGTTGCCAAAACCGACGTGGATCAGCTCAGTGCCCATCGCAGGCCTCCTTGTTTACGAGCTCTTCGGATCCAGTCCCTTGGTCCCGATCTGTTCCAAATCGTGCCAGAACGCCGGGTACGAAACGCCCACAGCGTCTCCGTCCTGGACCTCCGTCTCTCCGTCCGCCAGCAGTCCGGCGACGGCCAGGGCCATCGTCATACGGTGATCGCCGCCGCCGCTCACACGCGCGCCCCGCAGCGGCCGGCCGCCTTCGATGACGAAGCCGTCCGGCCGCTCCTCGATCTCGGCGCCAAGCGCGCGTAGCTGCACGGCTAGCGTTGCGATCCGGTCCGACTCCTTGACGCGCAGCTCCCCCGCATCGTGCACAACGGTGCGGCCGTGCGCCGCGCACGCCGCGACGGCGAAGGCCGGCAGCTCGTCCATGGCGCGGAGCACCAGCTCGCCGCCGATCTCGACGCCCGTCAGCTGGGAGCTACGCACGCGCAGGTCGGCGACCGGCTCTTCTCCTATGCTGCGCTCCTCCAGCACCTCGATGGCGGCTCCCATCATGCCCAGTGCGTCCAGCAGGCCGGTGCGCGTCGGGTTCAGGCCGACGCCGGGCAGCAGCAGGTCCGCGTCCGGGTGCGCCGCCGCCGCCACGATCCAGAACGCCGCCGAGCTGGTGTCGCCCGGCACGTCGATGTCGATCGCGGAAAGCGCGTCGACTGGCTGCACCGCAACCGCCGGACCTTCTCGTCGTACGTCGACGCCCATGGCGCGGAGCATGCGCTCGGTGTGGTCGCGCGACGGACCGGGCTCTTCCACCACGGTCTCGCCTTTAGCGAAGAGGCCGGCGAGTAAGATCGCCGACTTTACCTGCGCGCTGGCGACCGGCTGGCGGTAGCGGATGCCGTGCAGCTTGCCTCCGCGGATCGCCAGCGGCGCACAGCGGTCGCCGTTGCGTGCGAAGAGCTGTGCGCCCATCTGGCGCAGCGGCTCGATCACGCGGTCCATCGGCCGGCTGCGCAGCGACGCGTCGCCGGTCAGCACGGACGTGAACGGCTGCCCGGCCAGGATGCCGGCGATGATGCGCATGGTTGTCCCTGAATTACGGCAGTCCAGCACATCTTCGGGCTCCCGCAGTCCGTGGAGCCCGGCCCCGCGGATCTCCAGCGTCGTTGACCCAGGCTCCTCTTCGATCAGACGCCATTCGATACCGAGCGCGCGCAGGCAATCGAGCGTGGCCAGGCAGTCTTGTGAGGCGAGGAAGCGCCGCGCTCGCGATGTCCCGTTAGCCAGCGCACCTAGCAGCGCCGCCCGGTGCGAGATCGACTTGTGGCCAGGCACCTGGACGGTGCCGCGCAGACGCTCCGGCCGGCGGACGGTGCGCCCCATCTACAGCTTTCGCCCCGGGTCGTCGCCTGCTGCGCGCCGCTCGACCATCCGCTCAATCTCCTTCGTGCGCTTCACGACGTATTCGCCCACCATGAACGAGAGCATGCGGTCGCCCGCGCTGCCCGTGTCGACGCCTGTTGACGGGCGTTCGCGCTCCGGCGGCTTCTCGAGGAACGCCTCGCGGTCCAGGCGCACCTTCACCAGCGTCTTGTACAGCTCATCCTGCGTCGCGTCGGCGATCAGCGCTCGATAGCGCCGCAGCTCTTCGACGTAACGGTCGATCCAGTGCAGCAGGTTCTCGCGGTTCGTCAGCGAGATGTCGTGGCCCAAGCTGGGGTTCGTCGACGCCAGCCGTGTCGTGTCGCGGAAGCCGGGCCCGGCCAGCAGCCCCAAGTCGTTCCACGCCTGGCTCTCCTTCGCCAGCGAGAAGAGCGCTGTCGCGGCGATCAACGGCAGGTGGCTGACGGCGGCCAGGTAGCTATCGTGCTCGGCCGCGTCGATCAGCACCGGCCGCGCGCCGACGAGGCTGATCATGTTCTCGACGGCGCTTATCGCGCTCTGGGACGCGTTCACGGAAGGCGTCACCGCCCACTCCCGCCCTTCGAAGAGCGACGCGTCGGCCGCGTCGAGTCCTGACGTCTCTTTGCCCGCGATCGGATGCCCGCCGACGAAGCTCACGTGCTCCGGCAGCAGCTCTCGCGCCCAGCGCAGCACGTCGAGCTTCGTGCTCGCCGTGTCGGTCACCACCGCGCCTTCCCCCAGGCTGGCCGTTATCTCTTCGAACACGCGCCTCATCTGCGAGATCGGCGTGGCGACGACGACGACCGCCGCGCCTTCGGCCACCTCCGCCAGGCTGCGCGCTTCCACGTCGATGACGCCCTTCCGCCGCGCATTCGAGCCGACCCCCCACTCCAGATCGAAGCCGACGATCTCCAGGTCCTTCAGCTTCGCGCGCTTCAGCGCGAGGCCGAGCGAACCGCCGATGAGCCCGAGGCCGATGATCGCGAGTCTTGGCATGCGAACGTTTCTCCCTATGCGGCGTCGTCGGCGGCCTGAAGCGCCGCGAGCTGCTCGCTCGACTCGGCCGCGCGCTCACCGCGGATGAGCTGGACCGCGCGCGACGACGATCCCGCCTCCCCGGCCAGGCGCGCGCCCAGCTCGGCGTGATGGAGGCAGCGGTAGAGCGCCTGGCGCCAGCCCGGGCCATCTCCCGGTTCGACGACGCCGCGCAGCAGCCGCGGCGCCGCCGTCTGGAGCACCACGTAGGCGACGCGGTGCCACAGCGCGATTTGTCCCTTCCCGCCGTCGTGCAGCAGCGCCGCGACGAGCAGATCGGCGTCGTCGCGACGTTGTGCGCGCAAGCGACGGTACACGTCCAGACAATGTTGCTGGTCGCGCACCGTCATCGACGCGAACAGCCGGCGCTGCGGCTCGCTCAGCAGCGCGAACGCTTCGTCGCGCAGCGCCGCGTCCACACGCGGACGCAGCGACGTGACAAACTGCCGGCTGCGGTATATCGCGCGCGACATGACTACTGCACTCCGGTCATAGCCTTGGCCAGCCCCTGCACCGGCGGTCGCACCACTTCGTCGAAGAAGTTGATGCCGATCAGCGGCAA
>JBIOYF010000325.1:0-2493 GCA_044870035.1 Dehalococcoidia bacterium | reverse complement strand
GGATCGCCGCTGCTTGCTGCGCAGCGGTCTCACCCGCCGACGCAAGGTCGACGATGCGCATCAGGCCAGGCTGACGCCGAGCGCCTTGGCGACGGTGTCCATGTCCTTGTCGCCGCGGCCGGACAGACCAAGAATGACGACCGAGTCCTTCGGTAGCGAAGGCGCGAGCTTCGTCAGGTAAGCGATGGCATGGGCCGGCTCCAGCGCCGGGATGATACCCTCGGCCTCGCTCAGCAGCCGGAAGCCGTCGAGCGCTTCCTTATCGGTCGCCGCGACGTACTCTGCGCGGCCGCTCTCTTTGTAGAACGAGTGCTCCGGCCCGACGCCGGGGTAGTCGAGCCCCGCCGAGATGCTGTGCGTCTCCGTCACCTGGCCGTGCTCGTCCTGCAGCAGGTACGAGTAAGCGCCGTGCAGCACGCCGGGCTTGCCGCCGACGAGCGTCGCGGCGTGGTGCCCGCTCTCGACGCCTTCACCGGCCGCCTCGACGCCGATGAACTTCACCGGCGCGTCGTCGTAGAACGGATGGAACAGCCCGATCGCGTTCGAGCCGCCGCCGACGCAGGCGACCGCGTAGTCCGGCAGCCGTCCTTCGACGGCGAGGACCTGCTCGCGTGCTTCGTTGCCGATCACGGCCTGGAACTCGCGCACCATGAGCGGGTACGGGTGCGGGCCGACGGCGCTGCCGAGGAGGTAGTGCGTGGTCGTGACATTGGTGACCCAGTCGCGGATCGCTTCGTTGATCGCGTCCTTCAGGGTGCGGCTGCCGGATTCGACGACGCGGACCTCCGCGCCGAGCAGCTTCATGCGAAAGACGTTGAGCGCCTGTCGCTGCACGTCGTCGGCGCCCATGTAGACGATGCACTCCTGGCCGAGCATCGCGCAGACCGTCGCCGTCGCGACGCCGTGCTGGCCGGCTCCCGTCTCGGCGATGATCCGCCGCTTGCCGAGCCGCCGCGCGAGCAGCCCCTGCCCGACCGCGTTGTTGATCTTGTGCGCGCCGGTGTGGGCCAGGTCCTCGCGCTTGAGATAGATGCGCACTGCCGGCCTGCCGTCCGGCAGCGTGCCAGCCAGGCGCTTCGACAAGTTCGCGGCGAGATAGAGCGGCGTCGGCCGGCCGACGAAATCGCGTAGCAGCGCGTCGAGCTCCGCGCGGAACGACACGTCGGCCTGCGCCTCAACGAACGCGCGCTCGAGCTCGCCGAGCGCCGTCATGAGCGTCTCGGGCACGAAGCGCCCACCGAACGACCCGAAGCGTCCGCACGCGTCCGGGAAGGTTGTCGTCATGACGCGCGCTCCAGCTCCGTCGCCATCGGGGCTTGCTGCATGAGCGCCGTCGTGACGATCGGCTTGGTGACCGACTGCGCCGCGAAGATGCTCTGCGGCGTTACCGGCTCCGCCGTCTCGAGATCGGCGACACCGTAGCCGCGCGACCAGACGGTCTCGTCGCCACGAACAAGCGCAATGGCGAGGCCGGGCAGGCGATCGACTTCGATCTGCCGCCGGATCAGCTCGTCGAGTTCTTCGTACACGCCGGAACGCTAACTCCCCTCCAGTTTCCCCCTGATCCGCTCGAGGTCGCTGCGCAGCGCACCCGGCGCAATGAACGTAGTCACAATGGGCTGGAACAGCACGAAGGGAAAGCCGGCTTTCACCACGTCAAGGCCCTTCTTCACTTCCACCCCGTTTCCGGACGGCGTGATCTCGAAGGAGTGGCGTAAGAGCCCCGCCTTACCTTGCGATTCGTACACGACTTTCTGGTTCGGCACGTACTCCGTAATCGTGACGGTGTCGTTTTGCGTACCGAACTGGTGTCCAACCGACTTGAACGTCGATCCCTTGCCGATCGGCCCATCGGAAGTCTTTTCGACGTGGAGCTTCTGCGACGGGTTGCCCCACTCTCCGTGTTTCGAGATGTCCGCTACGTAGTTGAAGACTCTCTCCGCCGGCGCGTTGATCACGATCTGCTGCTGTGGCATCATGCACTCCTCTCGACGGTGCTGGTGATGGCCCCCTTGGCCGCCTCAACGAATGACCGGACCTTCCCGAGGTCCTTCACACCATCTGTTTCCACGCCGCTCGACACGTCGACCGCCCAGGGGCGTACGACGCGGACGGCATCCGCGACGTTCTCCGGCGCGAGCCCGCCGGCGAGCCAGACCGGCACGCGCGCCGCAATGCCCGCGGCGATGTCTCGGTCGATGGCGACGCCGCGTCCCCGGCTGATGTCGAGCAGGCAAGCGACCGCCGTCCCGGCCTCGAGCGCTGCGACGGTCTGGCCGGCACTCCCCACGGACGGCACGTCGACCGTCTTGATCACCTGTCGATTCGCGAGCAAGCAGTCGGTCCAGGACTCGTGGCCGCTCAGCTGGATCAGGTCGAGGCCTACTTCGTCGGCGATCTCGTTCACCTCTTCGAGCGGCTGGTTTTCGAACACCCCGACCGTGAGGGGCCGCTTACGCGCGAGCAGGCGTTCGAGCGCCTTCGCGCCCTCGG
>JBIOYF010000324.1:0-2932 GCA_044870035.1 Dehalococcoidia bacterium | reverse complement strand
CGAGCGCTCGATACGCCGGCGCACATCTATTACAAGTACGAGGGCGTGAGCCCGGCCGGTTCGCACAAGCCGAACACCGCGATCGCGCAGGCGTACTACAACAAGCAGGAGGGCGTGAAGCGCATCGCGACGGAGACCGGCGCCGGCCAGTGGGGCAGCGCGCTCGCCATGGCCTGCAGCTTCTTCGGCCTCGAGCTGAAGGTCTACATGGTGAAGGTCAGCTACGACCAGAAGCCCTACCGCCGCTCGATGATGGAGGTCTGGGGGGCCCAGGTCGTGCCCAGCCCCAGCCCCGACACCAACGCAGGCCGCGCCATCCTTGCCGAGGACGCACGGTCGCCGGGCTCGCTGGGCATCGCGATCAGCGAGGCTGTCGAAGATGCCGCAACGCGGGACGACACGAAGTACTCGCTCGGCAGCGTGCTCAACCACGTGCTCATGCACCAGACCGTCGTCGGCCAGGAAGCGATCAAACAGATGGAGCAAGCAGGCGAGGAGCCTGATCTCGTCATCGGCTGCATCGGCGGCGGCTCGAACTATGCTGGGCTCGCGTTCCCGTTCGTGCGGCGGAAGCTGGTCGAGGGGGCGAAGACGCGCTTCATCGCCGCGGAGCCGGATGCCTGCCCCTCGCTGACGAAGGGCGAATACCGCTATGACTTCGGGGACACGGCCGCAACGACGCCGCTTATGAAGATGCATACGCTCGGGCACACGTTCGTGCCGCCCGGCATCCACGCCGGAGGGCTGCGCTACCACGCGATGGCGCCGCTCATCTGCCACCTCTACGGCCACGGTCTCATGGAGGCGCGCGCCTACGCGCAAAGGAGCGTCTTCGAAGCGGGCGTCCAGTTCGCGCGTGCGGAGGGCATCATCCCGGCGCCGGAAAGCGCTCACGCCATCCGCTGCGCCATCGACGAGGCGCTCGCGGCGAAGGAGGCGGGCGAATCGAAGGTGATCTTGTTCAATCTCTCCGGACACGGCCACTTCGATCTGGGCGCGTACGACCAGTACTTCGCGGGCAAGCTACAGGACTACGCCTATCCCGCAGAGGCTGTCCGCGAAGCGATGAAGGCCGTACCCGTTGTATAGAACCGAGAACCGAGAACCGAGTAGCTCATGACGGAAACAACGTATTCATTTCGCAACCTGGTGCTTTGGCAGAAGGCCCAAGCGCTGACGCTTGAGATTATCCGGCTGGCAGCGCAACTGCCGAGGAACGGAATCGCACCGATCATGGGGAACCAGGCGGTTCGGTCAGCATCCTCGATCGCCGCCAACGTTGCCGAAGGCCACGGCCGCTTCAGCCTTGGCGCCCACAGCAACCACCTCTCGATCGCAAAAGGCTCGGCTTGCGAGACCGATGGCTGGTTGGACCTACTTCGGCGCGCTGACTATATGGACGCAGAGACAGAGCAACGGCTCCATTCGGCATGTGAGGAAATCATTCGAATGCTTACTGCCAAGATCCTTACGTTCGACCGTGAGATCAAGCAGCGAAAGTCCACAATACGAGAGGACCGGGAATCGTACTTGACGGACGCGGCAAGCCCGAACGATGACGAAGGGTTCTAGGTTCCTGGTTCTGGGTTCTGAGACCAGCGGAACCCGCGACTGGAGAAAATCATGACACCTACAGCCAAGAAGCGCATTCTCACAGGCATCCGTCCGACCGGCGCGCTGCATCTCGGGCACTATGCTGGCGCGCTCGAGAACTGGATCAGGTTGCAGAAGCAGTACGAGTGCTTCTTCTTGATCGCCGACTACCAGGTCTCTGACTACGCGGACGACATCGACCGCGTACGCGAGTCGGTCATTGAGATCGTCCTCGACTGGCTGGCCGTCGGCCTCGATCCGGAGGGCAGCCACTTCGTCATCGAGAGCCTCGTGCCGGAGCACGCAGAACTAACAGTGTGGTTGAGCTGGTACGTAGGGCTGGGGCGGCTGCAGCGCAACCCGACGCTGAAGGCGGAGATGGCCGACCTCGAGTCGAAATCGAAGGACTCGGTGCCGGTGGCGTTCTTCACCTATCCCGTGATGCAGGTCGCGAACATCCTTTTGCCCAAGGCGCACCTCGTGCCCGTAGGCGAGGACCAGCTGCCGCACATCGAGATGACGCGTGAGACGGCGCGGCGCTTCAACCGCGTGCTGGGCAGCGAGGTCTTCCCGGAGCCGGAGCCGCTCGTCGGGCGCGTCCCGCGCCTCGTCGGGCTCGATGGCAATTCGAAGATGGGCAAGTCGCTCGACAACGCCATCTATCTCAAGGACGACGCCGCCACCGTGACGAAGAAGGTGATGCGAATGTTCACCGATCCGACGCGCATCCACGCCGACGACCGGGGCCACGTGGAGGGCAATCCCGTGTTCATGTACCACGACGCGTTCAACCCGGACACGGCGGAGGTGCAGGACCTCAAGGATCGTTACGTTGTCGGCAAGGTGGGGGACGTCGAGGTCAAGCAGAAGCTCGCTCGAGCGCTGAACGTGTTCCTCGATCCGATCCGCGATCGGCGCGCTCACTTCGAAGCGCACCCGAAGGTCGCGAGAGACGCGCTCGCGGCGGGCAGCGCCCACGCCAAGAAGGTCGCGGAGCGAACGATGGCTGAAGTCCGCGCAGGACTGAAGCTGAACTACCTAGAGCGAAGGCCGAGAAGCCGAGGAACGAAGCAATGAGAGAACGACGGTTCAATGGTTCCAAGGTTCAGAGGCTCGGAGGTTCCTGAGCGATGAAGTACGCACCATCCCTACAGGACGCCCGCCGCCTCGCCTCCCAGGGCAATCTCGTCCCAATTTTTCGAGAGGTCCCGGCGGACCTCGAAACGCCAGTCTCCGCATTCCTGAAGATCGCGCGGGGGAAGTACTCGTTCCTGCTGGAGAGCGTCGAGGGCGGTGAACGATTCGGCCGCTACAGCTTCCTTGGGACGGAGCCGTACCG
>JBIOYF010000323.1:0-10067 GCA_044870035.1 Dehalococcoidia bacterium | reverse complement strand
CACGGCCGGCCCGTCATCGGGCTGGGCACGTGGCGCATCATGGACGACGCCGGCGTGGAGGACGGTTCTATACTGAGGGCGGAGAGCGCCGCACAGGCCGTGCGCCTGGCCGTGGACGCCGGCGCGCGTGCATCGCCGCGATACCCGCAAGGAGTGCCTGCATCATGAACGACCTCGAACCCCGTCAACAGCTTCGCGCCGCCGTCGATACCCTCTCCGAGGAGCGCGCCCAGACCCTGCTTGGCTGGCTGCGCATGATGCGCCGCGAGAGCGAGATCCCGCTCGGCGACCAGCCACTCCAGCCTCGGGGCGAGAGCGTCGGCCCGCTGGGGGACACGCTGGGCATCGTCGCCGAGCAGAAGGCGCCCGGGCGCTCGCGCATGCGCCTCACCGTCGACCCGGCCTGGAACAACCCGAACGGCGTGCTGCACGGCGGCGTGATCTACACGTTGATCGACTACAGCATGGGCGGCGCGGTAACGCCGAGCCTATCAGAAGGCCAGCACTGCGCGACGATCGAGGTGCAGGTGAACTACCTCTCGTCCGTACGCGAGGGCACCCTCTGGGTGGACACGACCGTGGTCAAACAGGGCCGCAACATCGCGTTCCTTGAGTCGAAGGTGTGGGACAACGGCGCGCGCTTGGTGGCCACCGCGACCGGCTCGATGTTCATCTTCCTGAACGAGCAGGAGTAACGTCCCTGACGCCATGCTGAGCCTGTCGAAGCATCGCAGCCGAGAACGGTATTGCGGCGGCCCTTCGACAAGCTCAGGGTGGCGTATGGGAGGGACTTCGTGCTGAAGATTTCCTCCGTCCACGCCCGCGAGATCCTCGACTCGCGGGGCAACCCTACATTGGAGGTCGACGTTACGCTCGAGGGCGGGGCGGCGGGGCGGGCGGCTGTACCCTCCGGCGCGAGCACCGGCGAGCACGAGGCGCTGGAGCTGCGGGACCAGGACCCGAAGCGCTACGGCGGCATGGGCGTTCTGAAGGCTGTCGGCCACGTAAACGGCGAGATCGCGTCGGCCGTTAAGGGCTTAGCCGCGGACGACCAGCAGGCCATCGACCGGAAGCTCATCGATCTGAACGGGACGCCGGACAAGTCACGGCTCGGCGCCAACGCGGTCCTGGGCGTGTCGCTGGCGGTCGCGCACGCGGCCGCGGCAGCCCGCAACGAGCCGCTCTACCGCTATCTGGCGCGGCTCTGCCCGTGGACGGACGGGCGGCCCGGGCCGCTCCCCGTGCCGATGTTCAACATCCTGAACGGCGGCAAGCACGCCGAGGGATCGACGGACTTCCAAGAGTTCATGGTGATGCCGCTCGGAGCGCCTTCGTTCCGCGAGGGGCTGCGCTGGGCGGCCGAGGTGTACCACGCGCTCGGCAAGCTGGTCCACGCGCGCGGCCTGCCGACCACCGTCGGGGACGAGGGCGGCTTCGCCCCGCCCGGCCTCTCGAACGACGAAGCGATCGAGCTGGTGAACCAGGCGATCGTCTCGGCGGGCTACCGGCCGGGCGAGGACGTCGCGATCGCGCTCGACCCGGCGACGAGCGAGCTGTTCGTCAAAGAGGACGGCTCGTACAGGCTCGAGCGACAGAACGAAACGCTCTCGTCCGAGCGGCTGGCGCAGCTCTGGGAGCGCTGGTGCCGGCAGTACCGGATCGTCAGCATCGAGGACGGCATGGCGGAGGACGACTGGCCGGGCTGGCGCGCGCTGACGGAGCGGCTCGGCTCGAAGGTCCAGCTCGTGGGCGACGACGTGTTCGTGACGAAGACGGAGCGCATCGAGCGGGGCATCCGCGAGCGCAGCGCGAACGCCGTGCTGATCAAGCTCAACCAGATTGGCACGCTGACCGAGACGCTGGACGCTATCGAGATGGCGCGCAACGCCGGCTGGGGCGCCGTAGTCAGCCATCGGAGCGGCGAGACGGAGGACACGACGATCGCCGACCTGGCCGTCGCGACCGGCGTGGGGCAGATCAAGACGGGCGCGCCCGCCCGCGGCGAACGCACGGCGAAGTACAACCGGCTGCTGCGCATCGAGGAGGAGCTGGGGGCGGAGGCGGTCTACGCGGGACGGTCGGCGCTGCGGCGGATCAGCGCAACGTAGGCTGGTCCAGCCGGCCAATCTCCCTGAGCGAAGCCGAAGCGTAGACCGGGCAGGCGTGCGGCGCGGTTGACGGTCTCCAGCGGTCACGTCCATAATGGCGGCGCAGGTGGCAAGATGAACAGTATCGACGCTGGGCTCAGCTTTCAGAACGTGCCGGACCTCATCCAGCGCGGGCCGCCGTAGCGAGGGCGCTGCTGCGTGTACAGAGCGATCTTGTTCGTGACCCTGGCGACATCAGCGATCGCTTTATCCCGCCCGGGCCCGGCCACGGCGAATCCGCTGGCGGGCGTCGGGGCCGTCGCCACGGGTGGTGCCCACACCTGCGCCGTGACGGCGGCGGGAGGCGTCAAGTGCTGGGGCGTATTCCTGAGCAACACGCCGATGGACATCGCGGGGATGACCAGCGGCGTCGTCGCCGCCGCCGCGGGCGACAAGCATACCTGCGTCCTCACTGCCATTGGTGGCGTCAAGTGCCGGGGGGACAACACCGCGGGCCAGCTGGGGGACGGTCAGGCCTGCGGACATGTCCTCTGCAACGCCCCAGTGGACGTATCCGGACTCACCAGTGGTGTCGCCGCAGTCTCTGCGGGAGCTGCCTACACCTGCGCCCTCACCACGGCGGGCGGAGTCAAGTGCTGGGGAGATAACGTCTCCGGCCAGCTCGGTGACGGCACGACTGCAGGTCGCAGCACGCCGGTCGACGTGGTGGGGCTCGGGAGCGGCGTCGCAGCCGTCTCCACCGGAGCCGGCCACACCTGTGCGCTTACGACGGCGGGCGGCGTCAAGTGCTGGGGGGACAACGAAGGCGGCCGCCTGGGGGACGCGGGAGCGTGCGGCCCGACCTGCCTCACGCCGGTCGACGCAGTGGGACTGTTCAGCGGCGTGGCCGCCGTAGCAGCCGGGGGCCGGCACACCTGCGCGCTCACGACGGCGGGCGGCGTCAAGTGTTGGGGCAGCAACCTCGCTGGGAAGCTGGGAGACGGGACCTCCGAGGACCGCAGCACTCCCGCGGATGTCGTCGGGCTCACCAGCGGCGTGGCGGCCGTCGCGGCGGGGGGCGCCCACACCTGTGCGCTCACGACGGTCGACGGCGTCAAGTGCTGGGGCGACAATGGAGGCGGTCAGCTGGGGGACGGGGGAGCGTGCGGCCCGAGCTGTCTCACACCGGTCGACACGGTGGGACTGTTCAGTGGCGTGGCCGCCAT
This sequence comes from Dehalococcoidia bacterium, assembly GCA_044870035.1. GTDB lineage: Bacteria > Chloroflexota > Dehalococcoidia > DSTF01 > RBG-16-68-14 > JBBDXS01. The sequence continues at coordinate 6,754 of JBIOYF010000323.1, read as the reverse complement.
CGCAGCGGGAGGGCGGCACACCTGCGCGCTTACCACGGCGGGCGGCGTCAAGTGCTGGGGAGACAATCAGCAAGGCCAGTTGGGGGATGGAACAACGATGAGCCGCTCTGCGCCGGTAGATGTCCTCGGGCGAGATAAGACGCCGGTCGGCGACGCGAACTGCGGCGGCACCGTCGACAGCATCGACGCGGCGCTTGTCCTGCAACTGACCGCCGGGCTGGTCCCTTCACTCCGGTGCCAGGGCGAAGCGGACGTGAACGAGGACGGCCGCGTGAACACCATCGACGCAGCGCTGATCCTCCAGTACATAGCCGGGCTTCTTCACCAGCTGCCGGCCTAGTCCGATGTCGGCGCTCCGGCAAAGGTAGGGCATGGACGCAGTATCGCGGCCGACGGCGATAGCACCTCCGCGGATCAGCGTGCCGAGCAGCGTCATCGCCGCGGCGCTGCCGGTCGCTGTGTTCGCGGGCGCGCTGGCCTCGTATGTCGCGCTGGCGCCTCGAGGCGTGATCGATGGCGACAGCGCCGAGCTGACCGTCGCCGCCGCGACGCTGGGGGTGCCGCACCCGCCCGGCTACCCGCTCTACGTGCTGCTCGGGCGGCTATTCGCGGCCGTCCCGATCGGCGAGGTGGCCTTCCGCCTGAACGTGATGTCGGGCGTCTTCGGGGCGCTGGCGGCGCTCCTCGTTTACGCGACGGTCTTCGAGCTGACGCGACGTCGCGAGAGCGCGCTGATCGCGGCGCTCTCGCTTGCGTTTTCCTACCACTTCTGGGCCGAGTCGCTCTTCGCCGAGGTGTACACGCTGGACGCGGCACTGCTGGCCGGCCTGCTCTACGCGCTGTGCCGCTGGAGCCGCACCAAAGACCAGCGCTTGCTCTACGCGGCGTTCCTGCTGCTGGGGCTGAGCCTGGCGACGAGGACGACCTCGCTGCTGCTGGTGGCGCCGCTCCTGCTCTGGGGCGGCCTGAGCGGCCTCCGGCGCTACGGTCCCGAGCTGCTGCGCGGCCTGGCGATCACGCTCGCCGCGCTTTCGCTCTACCTGTTTCTGCCGATCGCGGACCTGGCCGGTGCCGGCTATATCTGGAGCATCGGCTACGACCTGCGCGGCACGCCTGTCCACGCCGACCTGGCCATGTTCGAGGGACTGCGCTGGTACGTGAGCGCGGAGATCTTCCGGCCCTTCGTCTTCGCTTACGCGCCCGCGGACGCCTGGCCGGAGCTGCGCTGGTACGGGACGTGGCTGTTCCAGGAGTTCCTCGTCGTGGGACTGCTGCTCGGCGTTGCCGGGCTGGCGTACGCCTGGCGGCGCCACAGGGCGTTCGCGGTCCTTACGCTGAGCATCTTCCTCGTCCAGGCGGTCTTCTTCGTCAACTACGGGGCAGCGGATAAGGACCAGATGCTGCTGCCGACCGCGCTCATGTGGTCGATCTGGATCGGCCTGGGCGCGCTGGCCGTCCAGGAGCTCATCGAACGGGCGGCGCAGCCGCGAGCTCGAGCTCTGGTTGGAGCGCTGCTGCTCACGTTCCCCATCGCGCTCTTCGCGGCGAACGTTTCGGGCGTTCAGCCCAGCACGTCGAACTCGGCGTCGGTGGACGGTCTGCTGCTCGAGGCGCGGCCGGGCGCCCTCGTGATCGGCTCCTGGAGCAAGATCGAGCGGCTGGAGTACCAGCAGAAGGTCGAAGGGAAGCGACCCGACCTGCGGCTGGTGCAGCAGTGGCCGCTCAGCTCGGAGGCGCTGGACCGCCTCATCCGCGCGAACATCGACAGGCAGACGATCTACACGACGGATGAGATCGCCAGTCTGCGCGATGACTACGCGCTGGTCAACTTGGGCGACTGGTACGTCGTGCAGCGGCTGCCCTAGGCGGGCGGGCGCGTGCCTCTGCGCAGCCAGAACGACGCGGCCACGCTCGCTACGCCGAGACCCAGGAGAGCGCTCGCTCCGGCAATGGGCAGCCCGGCGCTCCGGTCGCCCGGGCGGGCCAGCGGAGCGTTCGCGCCGACGCCGGCGAGGTCATCGCTGCCGTAGCCGGTGGACGGTAGGGCGATGTAGTAGCTGTACGATCCCGGCGACTGCGTCCGGGCCTGCGTTTGCGCCGGGATGGTGAGCAGCCCGAGCAGCAGCACGCCCGCGATGACGAGCGCCAGCCCGGTCGCGCCGAACGAGATCCTGATACGTTTGGCCATGGCGGTTCCCTCCGCACAATCGCCGATCGACGGTGCCAATTGTTATCCCCATGGGCCGGCTTGTCAAGCCCCAATGGCTGCGTGTCGGCGTGCCGTGCGTAATAATTCGTAACGACGGCCGCGTGAACAGCATCGATGCGGCGCTGGTACTGCAGTACGTGGCGGGGCTGCTGCACCAGCTTCCATAGCCGCCTATACTAGGCCCAGGTCTCAGGGAGGAGACCCGCGCCATGCGCCTCGCCCTCGTCGCGCTTCTCACGATCATCGCCGCTTCCAGCCTCTTTATGGCCGGCCCCAGCGCGGACGCGGCCTTCCTCGGCATGGGCGGCGGTGCGATCGCGTTCACCAGCAATCGCGACGGGAACTGGGAGGTCTACGTGATGGGTGCCGACGGCAGCTCCCAGACGAACTTGACGAGCAGTCCGGCGTGGGACGGCGGCCCGGCCGGCCCCCCGGCCTGGTCGCCGGACGGCACGAAGATCACCTTCGCCAGCGACCGCGACGGCAACTTCGAGGTCTACGTGATGGACGCCGACGGCTCGGACGTGCGGCGGTTGACGGACGACCCCGCCAACGACGGGATGCCGTCGTGGTCGCCCGACAGCTCGCAGATCGTCTTCTCGAGCCAGCGCGACGGCAATCCGGAGATCTACGTTATGGACGCGGACGGCGCGGACCAGCGCCGGCTGACGAACGACCCGGCCTGGGACCTCTTCCCGGTATGGTCGCCGGACGGCTCTTTGATCGCCTTCCAGACGAGCCGCGACGACCCCAATCCGGTGGACTGCATCCCTGACTGCGACTTCGAGATCTATACGATGCTGCCCGGCGGCTCGGGTCTGTTCAATATCACGGCGAACACAGCCGCGGACGTGCTGCCCGATTGGAACCCGCGCACAGCCACGCTGGCCTTCGAAAGCGACCGCGACGGCGGCTTCGATATCTTCACCTTTACGCTGAATGGCCCGGGGCCGACGAACCTATCGCCCGGAGACGGGCCGATCGATACGCAGCCCGCCTGGTCGCCGGACGCCGCGCTGATCGCGTTCTCGAGCGGGCCCGGCGCGGGCTTCGACATCTACCGGATGGCCGCCGACGGCAGCGGCCGCACACAGCTGACGAGCACAGCGGGCGACGACATGTTCCCGGACTGGCAGCCCTTCCCTCGCGGAGATGCGAGCTGCGGCGGCGGCGTGAACAGCATCGACGCGCTGCTGGTCCTCCAGTACGGGGCCGGGATGATCCTCGGGTCGCTGCCCTGCCACGAGAACGCTGACGTGAACCGCGATGGCCGCGTCGACGCGGTGGACGCGGCGCTGATCCTGCAGTACAGCGCGCGGCTGCTGGCCAGCCTATCGTAGAGGCCCCCGGCGTTTGATTCCGGCACGAAGGCCCGGCGCATTCGGCTGCGCTTGACTTAGCCCCCGCTCCACGGCCACACTGTCCGAGCGCCATCCAGCAGCTCGACTGGGAGGACCTCCATGATCCGCCTCACGTTCGCCTTCGCCGCGCTGGCCGCACCGGTCCTGGCACTCACCCTCGTGCTCCAGCTGCCGCAGGGACAGGCGGCCCTCTCCGGCGCGAACGAAAAGATCGCCTACGCCTCCGGTGGCGAGCTGCGCATCATGGACCCGGACGGCTCCAACCAGCAGTTCATCACCAACTCAACGCCGAGCGAGAGCGATCCTGCCTGGGGTTGCGGCGGCAAGGACATCTTCTACCAGCGCAGCACCTCCGGCAACATCGACGTCTGGAGGATCTCCACGGCGGACGGCTGGCTGGAGTTCCACCTGGGCGATCCGACGATCCAGGCGCGAATGACGGACGACACCGAAGCTGAGCGGCTCCCCACTGCCGCCTGCGGTAACCCGCACCTGGTCTTCGAAAAGCAGGTCTTGAGCTTCAACACCGATGTCGTTGCGCAGGCCGCCGATGGCACCGTCACCAACCTGACGAACGCCAGCGCCTTCGATGGCCACCCCAGCCTCTCGCCGGATGGCTCCCAGATCGCTTTCATCAGCGACCGCACCGGCTCGAGGAGCGTCTATGTGATGAACAAGGACGGCAGCAACGTCCGGCGCGTGACCAACGTCGTCGGCGTCTTCGATGCCTCGCCGAAGTGGTCGCCGGACGGCGCCAAGCTCGCCTTCGCCCGGTCGGCCGTCGGCGTCCCTTCGGCCGTCTTCGTCATCAACGCGGACGGCACGAACGAGCAGGAGGTGCCCTTCGACCTGCCCGCGCTGGCCCCAGCCTGGTCGCCGGACGGCACGCGGCTCGCCGTCGAGGCGGGCACGGACAACATCGACATCTATACCGTCGGCCTTGACGGCTCCAACCCGGTCCGGCTGACCCTCGGTATCGGTGCGGAGCAATCGCCCGCCTGGGCGAAGCTGCCCGCAGACCCGGCGACCCACACGCCGACCGCGACCATCACGCTTACGCCGACCCGCACGCCCTCGCCCACCCGCACGCCCACCGGGACGCCGCCCACCGCCACGCCGACGCGGACGCCGACGATGACGAACACACCGGCACAGACGGCGACGGAGACGCCCGTGCCGCCGACAGCCACGCCGGCCGTCACGGATACGCCGGCGCCCGATACGGATACGCCAACCAACACGCAGACGCCGACGAGGACTCCCACGCCGGGCGTCTCGTTGCTCGGTGACGTCAACTGCGACGGCCGGGTGGACAGCATCGACGTAGCGCTCGTGCTGCAGTTCAGCGCGGACCTGCTCACGTCGCTGCCCTGCCAGGAGAAGGCCGACGTGAACGGCAACGGCCGGATCAGCGCCGTCGATGCGGCCATCATCCTGCAGTTCGTGGCCGGCCTCATCGACGAGCTGTAGGGGCGCATCTCGATGCGCCCTTTGGGGTCAGGGAGCGGATGACCGTGCGCCCTCTCCCCTGTGTCACCCTGAGCGAAGCGAAGGGTATTTCCGAACGTTCTACCCAACCCCGCCCTGGGGCTGGAGCCTGGCCTTCTCATCAATCGAGGCGTATACTAGCGGCCACCGAAGGGAGGCTGGTGTGCCTCGACTGCTCCTGCTGCTCATCGTGACGCTGGCTGCCGGCGGGCTGCTGGTCGACGCGCTGCCGTCGCGTCCGGCGCGGGCCGCGTTCCCCGGCGTGAACGGGAAGATAGCGTTCGAAAGCGATCGCGCTGGAGGCGCTGACATCTTCGTTATGAATCCCGATGGCTCTGGTGTGCAGCAGTTGACGGACGACCCGGCATTTGACGAATATCCGAACTGGTCGGCGGACGGGACGAAGATAGTCTTCGTGGCGAACCGACCTTATGGCGGCAACATTTGGGTTTGGATGATGAACTCTGATGGGTCGGACCAGCACTACGTCAACAGTTTTCCCACTTACCCGTACGGCCCTCCCTCACTCTCAGCTGGCGGGAGCCTGGCTATCACAGCACAGTACGTTTCGCAAACTGTTCTGCTCAATTCAGACATCTTTGTTGGGGATCCGGATGGCGGTGCTTACGCGAACGTAACGCAAGATCCAGCCGCTGATCTCGATCCGGCCTGGTCGCCGGGCGGCTCAACCATCGCCTTCGGATCCGTTCGAGATGAGAACTACGAAATCTACAAGATGAGCGCTGACGGCAGTAATCAAGGGAACCTGACCAACAATGGCGCCGACGACCGCTGGCCAGCATGGTCTCCCGACGGGACCAAAGTCGCGTTTAGTAGCAATCGAGATGGGGATTTCGAGATCTACACAATGAATGCCGACGGCAGCCAGCAAACCAAGCTGACGGCCACCGCGGACAACGTCGAACCAGCGTGGTCACCTGATGGAAGTAAGATCTCCTTTGTGAGTGATCGGGACGGGAACTCCGAAATCTACGTGATGAACACGGATGGTACGAACCAGACCAGGCTAACCTTCGATTCAGCCGTCGACCAAGCTCCCAACTGGCAGCCGCTACCTGCCGGCGTAGGCGGCTTCACCGAGCTGGCTCATCCTGCTACCGGCAGTAGCCCAGGCGGGCGCGCAGCGGTGCTCGTGCTATTCGGCCTTATGGCTCTCGCAGGCATTACCGGGCTTACCCTCCGCAATCGAATGACCACCGGCTAGTGTAATTCGCTCCGGCACCCCGTATCCTGGCGGCATGACCCGACGGCGCGGTCGGCCCCGCCACCCCGATATCCTCACCCCCCGCGAGTGGGAGGTGCTCTCGCTCGTCCGGCGCGGCGACAGCAATTCGCAGATCGGGCGGCGGCTGGGCATCAGCTTCGCCGGCGCCAAGTACCACGTCGCGGAGATCATGAGCAAGCTCGGGGTGCACAGCAGACTGGAGGCAGCGATGCTACTCAGCTCGGGCGAGGGAGCGCAGATAAGCGCGAACGGCTGGTCACGGCAGGATGGGCTGTGCGACAATCGAGGCGTGGACAACCGCCCGGTCGGCTTCTTCGATTCGGGGGTCGGCGGTCTCACCGTCTGGCGCGCCGCGCGCAAGCTGCTGCCGCGCGAAAGCCTGGTCTTCCTGGCCGACAGCGGCCACGTGCCCTACGGCGAGAAGTCGCCGGACGAGCTGCGCGACCTGAC
>JBIOYF010000322.1:0-7369 GCA_044870035.1 Dehalococcoidia bacterium | reverse complement strand
AGGGCAGACCCTCGTTAGCGTCGCATCCTCGCTGAAGTACGAAGCGGAGGCCGCTGCGTCTCCCGCGTTAAACGCGGCGATGGTGGCCCGGAAGACGCCTTCGGGGTCTGTAGGCGTCTGTGCGTGTACCGCCAGGCCCGCGAACAATACAAGTGCGACTGCTACTGTGGCTGCAACCAGCTTCATGACCAACCTCCCCCTTCTTGGGCTTACTTGTGCTGCAGACGGCAGATCCGACTTTTCTTGTGCGCAGTATATTTCGTGGTGGTTCCGCGCGCCAGCCACCAACCGAAACGGCCGCGCTTCTATCATGATGGATCTCCTCTGTATACTGTCAACCTAGTTTGCCCCTCACCTCCGGCATCGAGACCAGGGGCGAACCGAAGGAGCTTTTATGTACAAGATCGCAGTGATCGGCGGCGACGGCATCGGGCCGGAGGTGGTGCGCGAGGGTCTCAAGGTCCTCGAGGCCGCCGCGAGCAAGACCAGCGTCCGCTACGAGCTGCACGACTACGACCTGGGCGGCGAGCGCTACCTGCGCACCGGCGAGCCGCTGCCCGACAGCGTCCTCGAAGAGCTGCGCGGCTTCGACGCGATCTATCTCGGCGCCGTCGGCCATCCCGAAGTGGCGCCGGGCATCCTTGAGAAGCAGCTCCTGCTGCGCATCCGCTTCGAGCTCGATCAGTACATCAACCTGCGCCCGGTGAAGCTGTATGAGGGCGTCGAGACGCCGCTGCGGGACAAGGGCCCGGCCGAGATCGACTTCGTCATCGTGCGCGAGAACACCGAGGGTCTCTACTCCGGCATGGGCGGCATCCAGTACAAGGGCACGCCGCAGGAGGTGTCGACGCAGATCCACATGACGACGCGCTTCGGCGCGGAGCGCTGCATCCGCTACGCGTTCGACTACTGTCGCAAGCGCAACCGCGACAAGAAGCTGACGCTCTGCGGCAAGACGAACGTGCTGACGTTCGTCCACGACACGTGGTTCCGCGCGTTTCACGAAGTCGGCGAGGCCGACTACCCGGACATCCAGCGCGACTACGCGCACGTCGACGCGACGACGATGTGGATGGTGAAGAACCCGGAGTGGTTCGACGTGATCGTCACGGAGAACATGTTCGGCGACATCATCACCGACCTGGGCGCGATGATCCAGGGCGGCCTGGGCGTCGCGGCCGGCGGCAACATCAACCCGGAGGGCGTCTCCATGTTCGAGCCGATCGGCGGCAGCGCGCCGAAGTACACGAACATGAACGTCGCCTGTCCGATCGCGGCGATCGGCGCGGCGCAGATGATGATGGAGACGCTGGGCGAAGCAGCGACGGCCAAGCGCATCGAGTCGGGCATCGAGCGCGCGCTGTCGTCGGGGAAGATCAAGTCGCTCGCCGCGGGCAAGATGGGCATGTCGACGTCGGAAGTCGGCGATTACATCGCGAGTCTGGCGGGGGAGTGATCCTGGACGCTGGAGGCTCGAGGCTGGAAGCTCGATGGCAGTGACCAAGGAACAGACCGACTTCCCAGTTACTTGGGACAACCCGGCCGACGCCAACCTCACCTGGCTGTTCAGCCCGGACCACATGCCGCAGGCGTACTCACCGCTCGGGTTTGAGCTGACGCTCAGCCCGTTCCTCCAGGGTTTCGGCTGGGGCATGCGACCGATCCAGCAAAACTACTACGTCTACTTCGTCACCGAGCCACAGAACGCCACGGGGCAGCGCCAGGGCAAACCCGACGCGGCATATCTGCGCGAGGCCGCCCGGGTCTGGAATGAGGAGGCGTTCCCCGAGGTGCTGCGCTACATCGAGCTGTACCGCACCCCCGACTTCGACGCGCTCTCGGACGAAGAGCTCGTGCGCGAGATCGAACGGCTGCGCGAGGTGCGCTTCCGATCGGGCCAGCTCCACTCGCTCGCGATCACGCCGCACTGGGCAGGTATGACACTGCTGATCGAGACCTACAAGGAGCTGACCGGCGGCGACGAGCTGGGTGCGCTGCGGCTGGTCCAGGGCTACCGCAACAAGAGCGTCGAGGCGGGCGAGCGACTCTGGGACGTGAGCAAGATCGCCGCGTCTGCGCCGTCTGTGCGCGAGCGGCTGCTCCGAATCGACGCGTCGCCAGCGCGCGACCGGTTCGCCGAGCTGGAGCGCGATCCGGAGGCGCGGCCGTTCGTCGAGGCGTTCCGCGCCTATCTCGACGACTTCGGCTGGCGCACCGGCGGCGAGTTCTCCAACTCGACGTGGGCGGAGAACCCGACCGTGCCGCTGACGATGCTGCGCACGTACCTGGAGCTGCCGGACTACGACCCCTACGCGGAGCAACGCCGCCTCGCGGACGACCGCGACTCGGCGATCCGAGACACGCTGGCGCGCCTCGGCCCGGACGAGCGCGCGCGGCTGGAAGAGCTGCTGGACGCCGTCCGCGGTATCGTCACGCTCTCCGAGGACCACAACTTCTTCATCGATCAGCGCCTGGCGACGCTGCCGCGCCGGCTCGTGCTCGCGGCCGGGCGGCGGCTTGTCTCGAATGAGCTGCTCGACGACCCGGACGTTGTCTTCTTTCTGCGCGCGCAGGAGCTGATCGATGCGCTGCAGGGCAAGACCGGCAGTCAGCAGGACACCGCAGCGCGCCGCAAGGAGGAGCTGTCGTACTGGCGCACCGTGACACCCCCGCTCTCCGTCGGCGCGCCGCCGCCAGAGGGCGAACACGCGGCGGAGCGCCCGCCTGAGCCGTCGCTTGGGTCGGCCGACAAGCGGACCAGCGAGCTGCGCGGCCTCGCGGCGTCCGCCGGCAGCGCGCGCGGGCCGGTGCGCGTGCTGACGGACCTGGCCGACTCGGAGCGGCTCCGGCCTGGCGACGTGCTCGTCGTGTCGGTGACGTCGCCGGCCTGGACACCTCTCTTCGCCGTCGCGAGCGCGATCGTGACCGAGGTCGGCGGGGTGCTCGGCCACACTGCCGTCGTCGCGCGCGAGTACGGGCTGCCCGCGGTCGTCAACGTGCGCCACGCCACGCGCCTGCTGCAGGACGGCCAGCTCGTCGAAGTTGACGGCAGCGCGGGCATCGTGCGCGTGCTCCAGTAGCACCGATGCCCGGCTACCACCTCAGCGCAACGCTGCTGCCGGACGGCGACCGCCCGGTCGATCTCTGGTTTGTCGCCGGCAAGGTCACGTTCGTTCCGCAGAAGGACGCCGAGGAGTTGGCGCCGGCCGGCGGCTATGTGCTGTGCGGCCTGGTCGATTGCCACTATCACCTCACGCTGGACCTCGGCGGCATCGGCCTGCCGGAGGGCAGTGCCGAACTGGTGCGCGAAGGCTTGGAACGCCATCTGAAGTCCGGAACGACGCTCGTCCGTGACGCAGGCACCGTCAGCGACGCAACGCAGGAAGTCGTCAGCGACGAGCTGCCCGGCGTGCAGTCCGCGGGCGGGCTGCTGGCGCCACCCGGCGGCTACTTCGGCTTCCAGGAGGAGGCGGCCGCTGCAGACCTGGTCGACCACGTGCGCGCCCAGGTGCAAGCGGGCCATCCGTGGATCAAGATCATCGCCGACTTCCCGGTCGATAGGCCCGGCCATCTTCACGTCGGGGAGCCGAACTACCCGCCGGAGGTCTTCGCCGCGGCAGTCGAGGCGGCGCACGCCGCCGGCGCGCGAGTCGCCTCACACGCGGTTTCCCGCGCCGGCACGGCCGCGGCGATCCACGCTCGCGTCGATACCCTCGAGCACGGCTGCGGGATCGACGACTCGCTCCTCAAGCTGATGACGGAGCGCGGTATCGCCTGGTGCCCGACGGCGATCATCGCGCCCGGCGCTGCCGGCATGTGTCTCGACATGGGCGGCCCCGCCGCGGCCCGCGGTGCGGAGGAGGCGTTTGCGAACCAGCGGGCGCATCTCGCGAAGGCGAGCAAGCTCGGTATCACGCTGCTCGCGGGCACCGATATGTTTCCGCCCGGATCGGTCTGGCGCGAAGTCGCGCTGTTCCAAGCGAACGGTGTCGAGCCGCGCATAGCGCTCGCCAGCTGCTCGACGGCCGCGCGCGCCTTCCTGGGCGAGCCCGCTCTCGACGAAGGCGCCCCCGCCGACCTCGTGCTCTATGCAGAAGACCCGCGCAAGGATCCGGAGTTCCTCTCCCGCCCCGCCGCCGTCGTCTTCCGCGGCGCGCGCATTCGATAGCGGACCTTCGACTACGCGGCGAACGCCCGGTGCTTTGTTAGGCCTTTTCAACGCTAATCGTTAGAGCGTTTGCGCTCTTGTTACGACGTCCGCCGTACGCTCGTTTCGTAAGGAGTTCGCGGTCATGAAGGAGGATGGATAGTAGCTCTGCGTTTCAACGTCAGCGGAGGCGGCCGGGACGGGATCGTCCGGCGCCCGCCTCCAACCCAGCTCTTCGGGCCGGGGTGGTGACAACAGTGGATCGGCGGAGGAGCGGGACCCTCCGCCGATCCGTAACGTGTTTACTCCCTCTTTAGCCCTTTGCCCGTTCGTCCGGCCTCCTCCGTCCCGGCGTCCAGCATGAGGCCGAGGCCGTCCGCCAGCCTGGTCAGGTAGTTGAAGATGCCGACGACGTGCGCCACCTCCAGGCATGCCGCGTCGTCGAAGCCGAGGTCGCGCAGCGGCTGCCAGTCGTCCTGCACCATGCGCGTCGGCGCGCCGCTCAGCTTGTCGGCAATGGCGCAGAGCGCGCGGTCGCGCGCCGGCAGGTCGAGCTCGCTCCAGCGGCGCTCCTTGATCGCTTCGACCAGTGCGGCGTTCCCGCCTTCGACACGCAGAAACTCTGCGTGAGATTGCGTTCAGTAACGGCAGTCCTGCGCCGCCGCCGCCACCGCCGCCACCATCTCCCGTTCGCGACGGCTCAGCGTTCCTTCCGGCGAGAACATGATCTGCGCGAAGAGCGCTCCGAACGCCGGCCCCAAGCGCGCGTGCGCCATGATCAGACGCATCATCGCCGGCAGAAAGCCAAAGTCGTACGGGAACTTGCTGTCCGTCGGGATCAGCGCGCGCATCTGCTCCTGGCTCGGTAGCTGGACCCAGGCGTCGGGCGGTTGCTCAGCCATAACGGCGAACTCCTTTCGGCGTGGCAAGTATACGCCACGCGTAGGGGGCTGGTCAGCCCTGCTGCTGCGACGCCAGCTCGGACAGCTTGTCGATCAGCGGGCGCAGCTCGTCGGGCGCGTTCACGTCCGTCACGGAGATCGACTGCCCGCCACCGAGGGTGATCTCATAGGTGAAGTAGTCGGCCGCGCCCGGAGGGATTGGCGGCAGGTCGGCCTGTCGTAGCTGCGCCGCGCCCGCCGCCGCGATGAGCTCCTGCAGGCCGCGCGTCTCGTCCGCGGGCAGGCTGTCCGTGTCGAATTGGCACTCCAGGGGGATGTTCGGGTAGCCACCCGACCGGCGAAACTCGATACGCACGGCACCTCCAATCGAAGCGCGCGACGCCATCCCGACAACGGCGCCGCACGCGTTGCTTCCCACTATTCTAGCGCTACTGGGGCAGGCCCACCGCCTTAAAGGCGGCGCGAACGGACTGCGCCGAACCCGGCCGCACCTTCCCAGCCTTCGAGAGGTCCAGGGCCGCCCCGGCGATCACCTGCGCGGCGTCGTTGAATGTGGCCGTCGCCCACAGCTTCTGGAGCGCCGTGTACCAGATCAGCGCCGCCTCTTCCGTCCCGATGTCCATCGAGACGAGGTAGAACACTCTGTTCGGGATACCGCTGTTGATGTGGACACCGCCGTTGTCGTCGGTACCACTGTAGTAGTCCTTCATATGTGCCGGCTGCGGGTCCTTCTGGAGCAGCTTGTTGTCGTACGCCGATCCCGGCGCCTTCATCGAGCGCAGCGCCTCGCCCTGCAGCTCCGGCGCCATGATCTCGTCGCCGATCAGCCAGTCGGCCTTGCCGGCGTCCTGCTTGTTCACAGACTGCGTGATCGCCGAGCCGAACACGTCTGAGAAGTGTTCGTTCAGCGCGCCCGACTGGCTGTTGTACTGGAGAGCCGCCGTGTGCTGCGTGACGCCGTGCGACAGCTCATGCGCGACGACGTCCAGCGACTTGCCGAAATCGACCAGCCTGACCCCGTCGCCGTCGCCGAAGGACATCTCGTCGCCGTCCCAGAAGGCGTTCATGTACTTGTTGCCGTAGTGGACGTTGAGGATCAGGTCCAGTCCCCGGTTGTCGATCGAGTTCCTGCCCAGCTTGGTTTTGAAGTACTCCAGCACGTGCCCCGCTGAGTCGTAGACCTGGTTGACGGAGGCGTCTGCAGTCTTTGGAGCGCCTTCGTCCCGCGCGAGCGTCTTGCGCTGCTGCATCGTCGTCTCGCAGTCGTACACCCGACGTTTGGCTGTCCCCATTGGCGGCGCCGCGGCGCCGAGCATGCTCGCCGCCGCTCCCACCATGTTCGGCACGACTTTCGCGCGCTGGTCTCGCTGGGCCGTGCTCTGCTGCACGCTCAACCGCGCCTCCTCGATGCCCGCGGCAGCCAGCTTATCGAGCACGTGGGGTGGCACGAACAGACAGCGGCATGGATAACGTTGCATTGGGATCCCTCCTTGCCCGCTTCAAGGGCGCTACAGAGATTGGCCGAAGCCACCGGTGACGTGCTGAGCGGCGACTGCCGTCCAGCGTTGCTTCGCGACGATTATCGTTGCCTCAGCCGCATGCGTCTGCGAAGCACGTCACAGAGCGCTGGCACAGCATGCACCGCTTGCTACCGCTTGTCAAGCCGCAACGCGATGTCACGCTGGAACGACGGCACCAGCAGCTCGAGGGACTTGCCCGTCACCTGCACGTCGGCCTGCGCGACGACCTGGTCGCTGTACGTGTTCAGCCACGTCGCGTGCCACGTCCCGAGCGCCACGCCGTCGAGCGTCAGCGTCGCGCCATCGATCTGCGACTTGTCGGGCGAGAACCACTGGTTCGCTTCGTTCTTTATCCAGGCCAGCGCCGTCTTCTTCCCGGTAAGGCTCAGCGCGCGCAGCGACGCGCCGTCCGCCGACGCGACAGCTCCGCTCGAGGTGAACCCCTCTTCGTCGAACGCGACGCCGTCCGTCAGCCGCGCGACCGGCGCGATGTGGAAGTACCAGTCTTGCGGGTCAACGACGTTGTCCCACCACCACGACATGCCGGTACCCATCGTCTGCGCGAAAAGTCCCGCCCAGAGCATGTCGTGGAAGCCGCCGCCACCCGGGTCCGCCGCAATCGTCTCGTCCGGGCCCTGCGCGTTCACGCCGGCTTCGGCCAGCAGCACCGGCTTGCCGAACCGGCGCAGGTTCTCGCTCATGCCGGGCAGCACGCCGCTGAAGTCGAGCGACGACCCGCCCAGCGCGTAGAGATGGATCTGCGAGAAGTCGATGTTCGGGAGCTGCCAGAGCCGGAAGAG
>JBIOYF010000321.1:0-6359 GCA_044870035.1 Dehalococcoidia bacterium | reverse complement strand
TCGCTCTCAGCGAACGCCGCGCCGTATCGAGCCGGACCTGCGTCCACTGCTCCCGCGCCGTCACGAAGCCGAGCAGCAGGCTGTGGCCTGATCGCTCATCGAGCAGCACCGCGACTCCGTCCGACGTCAAGTCGCCTCGTCGCTGTGCGACGGGCGCCGGGGCCGACACGGGTGGCCGCACGTCGATATCCTGCTGTGCAGTTGAGAGCGACAGGCTTGGCGTCCACGACTGCCAGCCGTGCCGGAACCAGCGCCAGCGCGACGCTGGCGGCCGCAGCACGGCTCCAGGCCGCCCACCGCTACACACCAGCGGCGAGAGCGATCGCAGCCGGGGCGCCGTCCGCCCGACGTTCTCCACACCAACGCGCATCAGGACGAACGGCTGCTCGTCGTACGCGCACAGCTCTAGGAGCAGCCGCGCGCCTCCCTGCGGGTCGCGGGCAAGCAAAACGCGCGCCCCGGCGCCGTGTCCTTCGTCGAACCGATGCGGCCCATCAGCGGTAGCCCACGTGCTGCCCGACGACCAGATGGCGTCACCGTCAGCCAGCTCAACCGCTGCCGCGCAGCCTTCGAGCGCCGGCCAAGTGCCCGCCGGGTCCTCAACCGCAAACGTACCGTCGATGAGAGAAAACTCGAGGCGCGCATGGTCGCCGCCTACTACGATCACGTCGCCGGCGATCTCGATGCCAGCAGCGCGTCTACCCGCCATGGACCCGCAACCCATCCGACGCCCGACAGAGGAGCATTCGCGCATCCAGGCCCGTCTCGCGCGCGTAGCGTTCGACGACGTCCTCCGCGAACGCCTCAATTGCGTCCTCGCGCACTAAGTTCACCGTACAGCCGCCGAAGCCCGCGCCAGTCAGCCGCGCGCCCAGCACACCCGGCCGCGCCTGCGCCAGCTCAACCAGCCGGTCGAGCTGCGGGACGCTCACTTCGAAATCATCCCTCAGGCTCGCGTGCGATTCGTTCATCAACAGACCGAACGTCGCGAGGTCGGCCGCCCGTAGCGCTGTGACCGCGCGTTCGACCCGGGCCTGCTCCGTCACGACGTGCCGCGCGCGCCGCAACAGCGGCTGCGGGAGCGCGGCCCGCTCGAGATCCTCCAGCGTCACGTCACGCAGCGCCCCCGGCGACCGGTCCGACATCGAGACGCGCAAGAGCGCCAGCGCCGCCGCGCACTCTTCGCGTCGCCGGTTGTACTCCGAGCGCCCCAGCTCGCGCCGCACACCCGAATCCACGACCACGATCGCGGCGCCTTGCCCCTCCAGCGGCAGCGGGACGTCCTCGCACGCCAGCGACCGGCAGTCGATTAGCAGCGCGTGTCCCGTGCGTCCCAGCGCTGCCGCCAGCTGGTCCATCACGCCGCACTGCACACCGACGAATTCGTTCTCGGCGCGCTGACAGACCAACGCGAGCCGCTTGTCGTCCAGGTCCAACTGCCACACCGCCCGCAACGCAGCCGCCGTCGCCATCTCCAGCGCCGCCGACGAGGACAGGCCCACCCCCAGAGGCACATCGCTGCTTATGGCAAGTTCCAGCCCGACGCCGGTGTAGCCCGCTTCGGTTAGGATCTGCGCTACGCCGCGTATGTAGCTACTCCACTGTGCAGCGCTGTCGTGCGCAATGCACTGACCTAACCGAAACGTGGAGGCTTCATCGAAGTCCGCAGAATAAGCGATTATGTCACTATCCGCGCGTCTCGCGAAGGCAGCTAGCACCGAACGGTCGAGCGCCACTGGCAGGACCAGACCCTGGTTGTAGTCCAGGTGCTCCCCGATCAGGTTGACGCGGCCCGGCGCCTGCGTGATCGCCTCCGGCGCGCGGCCGAAGCGCTGCTTAAACGTCGCGCGCAGCTCAGCAAGTCGCTCTTCGAGCGGCCGCGGGGACCACGATTCTCGCGCGCTCATGTGCCCGGTTCTGCGTGCCGCAGCTCCTGCGCTGTCTCCTCCGCCCGCGCATCGTTGATGAACACGCCTGCCCCCACCTCACAACCGGCCAAGAACTTCAGCTTATCGCGGCTCCGGTACGGCGGCGTGAACTCGAAGTGCATGTGGCAGCCCGGATAACGGCGGCCGTCCGCCGGTCGCTGGTGCAGCACCATCACGAACGGCATCGGCCGCGACCACAAGTTATCGTACTTCCGCAGCATCGTGTGTAGCGCGGTCGCCAGATCGTGTCGTTCACCGTCCGTCAGCTCCAGCAGCGAAGCGCGGTGTCGCCGGCTGACAACATGTACTTCGTACGGATAGCGCGCGGAGTAGGGCACAAACGCCAGGAAGCCATCATTCGCGAACACGACGCGCTCCCGCGCCTTCGCTTCAGCCGCGACGACGTCGCATTGCAGACAGCTTCCCTTCCGGCGCCGGTAACGAGCGGCAGTCGCCAGCTCGCGCGCCGGCACCGGCGGCACGAACGGAAACGCGTAGATCTGCCCATGTGGGTGCGTCAGCGTCACGCCGATCTCCTCGCCGTGGTTTTCGAAGATCAGCACGTAGTGAACCTCGCTGCGGGCGGCCAGCTCGCGGTAGCGGTCCGTCCAGACCTCCACCAGCCGGTCGACGCGCTCGACTGGCTGCTCGCTCAGCGCCGCGGCGTGATCGGACGAATAGACGACGACCTCGGCGCTCCCGCGTGCCTTCGCGGCCTCATTCGGCGCCCGCGCCCGACTGGGCGGGCGGGCGGCTCGCGAGAAACTCGGGAAGCGGTTCTCGAACACGGCCAGCTCGTAGTCGCGCGCCGGCAGCTCCGTCGGCCTCGTCAGGTCGCGTGTTGGACAGAGGGGACAGTACTCGTCGGGTGGGAAGAAAGTGCGGTCCTGCCGTTCCGGCGCGACGACGATCCATTCCTCCAGCACCGGGTTCCAGCGCAGCTCCAGCCCTTCGGACTCCAGCGTGGGGCCGTGCCCTGACGACGTGAGCTCGGGTGGCGGGACGTCCCAGGAGTAGAACCAGAGGCGGCGCCCGTCCGGCTTCGTAATCTCCTTCCGGTGGAACGGCATCGCTGCCAGTGTAGCCGCGAGCGTTTCCACCAGCAACGCATTCACCGGAGTGGTACGATGCCTCTGTCATGACTGCGCGTGCCACTTCGCGCACGCTCGAACGGCCACGCTACGCGCGGGCGCTCACCGCCGCGCGCGTCATTCATCCCTTCCCCACCGCCCTCAATGTTGTCGCCGCCATCGCGCTGGCCGCGGTCGCGAACGACGGTGCCCCATCGCCCTCCGTGCTGCTGCGGCTCGCCGCAGCCATGTTCTGCGTGCAGGCTTCGATTGGCGCGGCGAACGACTACTGCGACCGCGACCTCGACGCGCTCTCGAAGGCGTGGAAGCCGATCGTGCGCGGCGCGATCGATCCTGGCTCGGCGCTGCGGCTCGCCGCCGTGTTCGCCATCATCGCAGGGCTGCTTACGGCTACGTTCGGTCCGCTGTCAATGGCGGCAGGGGCGATCGGCCTCGCCGCGGGCCTTGCCTACAATGTTCGCCTCAAGCGAACGGCGCTGAGCGCGTTACCGTTCATGATCGCGCTACCCGCCCTGCCCTTCTGGGTCTGGCTCTCGCTCGACCGCTTCTCGAACGGCCTGTGGTGGCTGCTCCCGTTCGCACCCCTTGCCGGACTCGCAGTGCATCTCTCCAACACGTTGCCCGACCTCGACTCCGACGCACGGGCCGGTGTGCGAGGTCTGACGCACACGATCGGCCGTCGCGCGAGTATCGCGCTCGCGTGGGGCGGTTTCGCCGCGGCGATCGCGCTGGCGTTCGTGCTCGGTCTGTGGCTGGACTATCGATGGCCTGTGTTCTTGCTCGGCGCCGGACCGGCGACGCTGCTGCTCTCGTTAGCGATCGCCGTCTATGCGCGGCGGCCCGACAACGCGTCGCTCCAGATCGGCTTCGGCCTCATCGGCATGGCGACGGCTGCGCTTGCGGCCGGCTGGCTCGCCGCTGTAACGTAGCTACACTTCGCGACGCTGGTAGCGCGCCTCGATCGCCTTCACTTTCGCGAGGCGCCGCGCGTGGCGTTCGGCGTTCGAGAACGTCGCGCCGAGAAACGAGCGGATGATCTCCAGTGCGAGCTGCTCGCCCACGACGCGCGCGCCCAGACAGAGGACGTTCATGTCGTCGTGTTCGACGCCCTGATGCGCGGAGTACGTGTCGTGACACGTCGCCGCGCGCACGCCGGGCACCTTGTTCGCCGCCACGCACGCGCCCACACCGCTGCCGCAGAGCAGCAGCCCACGGTCGGCTTCGCCACGCATGACCGCTTCGGCGACCGCCTGAGCGGAGTCCGGGTAGTCGACCGGCTCGCTGCTGTTCGTCCCAAGATCGACCACGTCGTGCCCGAGCCGCCGTAGCTCTTCCACGGCCGGCCGCTTCAGTGGAAAGCCTGCGTGGTCACAGCCAATCGCAACTCGCATCTCGTCCAGATTCTACCAGCCCACTATCACTCGAAGCGAAGGAATGTCAGTGCGAGCGTCGCGACCTGTCCCCCTCAGGAGGAGGAAGCTGGTCGCTCGCGATTGACTCCGCCCAACTCCGCGCCGTCCCACGGACGAGCGACCAGCAACCTTCTAGGCCGCCGCATCCTTGGTAGGCTCGTCGCCCAGCTTCTGCAAGTACTGCCGGACCGCCAGCAGCACCGCGGCCCCCTCCCCGGTCGCGCTCGCGAGCTGCTTCGTGCTACCGGCGCGCAGATCGCCTGCTGCGAACACGCCTGGCATCGATGTCTGCAGCGTTCCGTCGGTCTGGACGAACCCCCACTGGTCGAGGTCGACCTTGCCGCGCAAGAACTGCGTGTTCGGCGTCAGCCCGATGAACACGAACGCGGCCGCCGGGTGGAACTCCTCCGTCTCGCCCGTCGTCACGTTCTTCGCTACGACGGACTCCAGCTTTCCTTTGCCGCGGAACTCCAGCACCTGCGTGCTCGTCCTGATGTCGAACTTCGGGTTCGTGCGGATCTTTTCTTGCAGCAGTGCACTCGCCTTGAGCTCAGGGTTGAATTCCAGTAGCCGCACGCGGTCGGTGAACTGCGTCAAGAACAGGCCCTCTTCCGCGCCCGAGTTGCCGCCCCCGATCACCATCAGCTCGTCCGAGCCTTTGTAGAACGGCCCATCGCACGTCGCGCAGAAGTGGATCCCCGCGCCGATCAGTTCGTCCTCGCCCGGCACGCCCAGCCGCCGGTACGTCGATCCCGTTGCGACGATGACGGCACGTGCCGCGTACTCATCGTCTGCCTCCGTCGTGACGCACAAATAGTCACCATCGCGGTCGACCGACTTGACGCCCACGGCGGACAGCAGCGTCACGCCGTAACGACGCGCTTGCTGGATGATCCGGTCCGCCAGCTCGGCGCCGCCGATCCCTTCCGGGAAGCCCGGATAGTTATCGATGCGCTCCGTTACCCCAGCCTGACCCCCCAGCGCGCTCTTCTCGATCACCAGGCAGTCGATCCCCTCCCGCGCCGCGTAGATCGAGGCGGTCAGCCCAGCCGGCCCACCACCGATGATCACCAGCTCGTAGAACGACCGCTCCGCCTTCAGGCTCAGGCCCAGCTTGCGCGCCAGCTCGTCGTTGCTCGGCTCCGCCAGCAACGATCCGTCGTCGAACACAATCGTCGGAATGATCTGGCGCCCGTTGTTCTTCGCGCGCACCACCTGCGCCGCCTCGCGGTCCTCGTCGATATCCACCCACTCGTAATCGATGCGCTGCTCTCCCAGAAAGCGCTTGGCGCGCTGGCAGTCCGGGCACCACGGTGCGCCGTAGACGGTGACCCCTGGCATGCTGTGTTCCTTTCTCTGCGATCGGCACTCACTGGCATTCTAGGCCTCAGCTAGAATACACGCATGGCCGGAGTAACCGTCCAGTTCCTCGGCAGCGGCGACGCGTTCGGGAGCGGCGGCCGCTTCCAGACCTGCATCCTGGTCCGTCATCCCGACGGCGCCTTCCTGCTCGACTGCGGCGCTTCGTCCCTGATCGCGATGAAACGCTCCGGCGTCGAGCCGAGCGGCATCGACGCGATCGTGATCAGCCACCTCCACGGCGACCACTTCGGTGGTCTGCCGTTCTTTGTCCTCGACGCGCAGTTCTCGCGGCGCGCCCGGCCGCTGGTTGTCGCCGGCCCGGCGGGCGTCGAAGCGCGCGTACGCAGCGCGATGGACGTGCTGTTTCCCGGCTCGGCCCAGACGAAGCAACGCTTCGAGCTGCGCTTCGTTGAGCTCGCCGAGGCCGAGCCCACCACGATTGATACGGTCACCGTCACACCGTTCGCGGTCAGCCACGCCAGCGGTGCACCGGTCTACGCGCTCCGTGTGCAGGTCGGCGGAAAGGTCATCGCCTACTCTGGAGACACGGAGTGGACCGATGCGCT
>JBIOYF010000320.1:0-6365 GCA_044870035.1 Dehalococcoidia bacterium | reverse complement strand
GAAGATGAAGAAGGCGGTCATCTGGCAGCGGAACGTCTTGCCCGTCGGCTCAACGCCCATCAGCCGGCCCTTGTGCGTGCCCATTAGCCAGAACTCGACGATCACGGCGTCGTCCGCGTGGTGCAGCGAGATGATCTCGTTGCGCTGGTCCGGGAACGCCTTACGCGACTCGACATAGTAGTTCGCGACCTCGTCCGGGCCATCGTGCGTGACGCCGTAGGGGATCAGCTCGTAGCGCGGGTGCTTGAACGTCGCGAGCGTCGTCTCGAAGTCGAGTGCGTTTTCGCTGGCCATGTGCCGCCGCACGATGTCTTCGCGGGTAGATCTGATGTCGCTAGACATAAGCGAAGTATACTCGGCCCTTCGACCCTTCGACACCGCTCAGGGGAGGCAAGCTCAGGACGGCGAATGTTAGCTGGTCGTCACTGCGTGAGATTTCCTTCGGCAGGCTCAGGACAGGCTCTCGCTACGCTCGGAATGACACAAGGGGCGCTGACTAGCTGACGGCTGACAGCTCTCGCTACACGTCCAGGTTGCGGACCTGGCTGGCGTGCGCCTGGATGAACTTCTTGCGCGGCTCCACCTCTTCGCCCATCAGGTGCGAGAAGATCAGGTCGGCCTCCATCGCGTTATCGATGTTCACGCGCAGGATCGTGCGCTTCTCCGGATCCATCGTCGTATCCCAGAGCTGCTCCGGGTTCATCTCGCCGAGACCCTTGTAGCGCTGCAGCGTGATCGTCTTGCCGTCCTTCCGCTTCTGGAAGTCGTCCAGCTCGCGATCGCTGTAGAGCCACGCGACCTCCTTGCCGGACTGCGCGCGGTAGAGCGGCGGCTGCGCAATGTAGAGGTAGCCGCTATCGATCAGCTCGCGGTAGTAGCGGAAGAAGAAGGTCAGCAGCAGCGTGCGGATGTGCGCGCCGTCGACGTCGGCGTCGGTCATGATGATCACGCGGTGGTAGCGCAGCTTCTCCATGTCCATCTGCTCGCCGAAGCCGGCGCCCATCGCGCTGATCAGCGCGCGCAGCGCCTCGTGCGTGAGCATCTTTTCGAGACGCGCCTTCTCGACGTTGAGCACCTTGCCCCAGAGCGGCAAGATCGCCTGGAAGCGGCGGTCGCGGCCCTGCTTCGCCGAACCGCCCGCCGAGTCGCCCTCGACGATGTACAGCTCGCAGTTCGCCGGCTCGCGATCCGAGCAGTCGGCCAGCTTGCCGGGCAGGTTCGAGCCATCGAGCAGCCCCTTGCGCACGACCAGGTCGCGCGCCTTTCGCGCGGCCTCGCGCGCCCGCGCGGACAGGATGCACTTGTCGATGATCTTGCGCCCCTCGGACGGGTGCTCTTCGAGGTAGATGCCGAGCTGCTCGCCGATGACGGACGTCACCTGGCCGGCGACCTCCGGGTTGCCCAGGCGCGTCTTCGTCTGGCCCTCGAACTGCGGCTCGGGCAGCTTGACGCTGATCACGGCGACGAGGCCCTCCCGGACGTCCTCTCCGGTGAGGTTGGGATCGTCGTCCTTGAGGATCTTCTGCTTGCGGGCGTAGTCGTTCAGGACGCGCGTCAGGGCGGAGCGGAAGCCGGTCAGGTGGCTGCCGCCGTCGATGGTGTTGATCGTGTTGGCGAAGGAGAAGGTTGCCTCGGAGAAGCCGTCGTTGTACTGGAGCGCGCACTCGATGTGCGTGTCGTCGGCGTCGCGCTCGATGTAGATCGGGCGCGGGTGGAGCACGTCGCGGTCGCGGTTGAGGTGACGGACGAAGCTGGCGACGCCGCCCTCGAAGAAGAAGTTGATCTCTTCGTCGATCCGCTCGTCGATGAGCTGGATCCAGACGCCCTTGGTGAGATAGGCCGCTTCGCGGAAGTGCTGCGCGAGCGTCGTGTAGTCGTAGTCGAGCGTTTCGAAGACCTTCGAGTCAGGCAGGAAGGAGACGATCGTTCCGCTGTCGGCCCGCCCGTTCGAGCTGTCGTACGGGTAACGCGACTTCTTGACCTGCTGGATCGGCCCCTTCGTCTTGCCCCGCTCGTACTCCTGGATGTAGATCTTGCCGTCGCGGTGCACCTCGACCCAGGTCTCCTCGGACAGCGCGTTGACGACCGAGGCGCCGACGCCGTGCAGACCGCCCGAGACCTTGTAGACGCCACCGCCGAACTTGCCGCCGGCGTGGAGCACCGTCATGACGGTCTCCAGGCCGGACAAGCCGGTGCGCGCGTGCTTGTCGATCGGGATGCCGCGGCCGTTGTCGCGCACCAGGACGTGGCCGTCGGCCTGGATCGTGATCCAGATGTGATCGCAGAAGCCGGCCATCGCTTCGTCGATGGCGTTGTCGACAACCTCGAAGATCAGGTGGTGGAGGCCGCGCTGGTCCGTGCTGCCGATGTACGTGCCGGGGCGGCGGCGCACGGCCTCCAGCCCTTCGAGGACCTGAATATCGCGCGCAGTGTAGTCGCTGGAGCCGTTCTGAGCGGCCTTAGCAGTTCGTTCTCGTGCCATAAGTCCTATCTAATAACCCCGCCCCTGGGGGCGTGGCGCAAGCCGTCTAGCCGTCCCCGAAAGGAGCCCCATTTGAGGGGTGAAGATGGCGGGAACTGAGGCCTCTTCAGTCTAGCAAAAGTGGCCGTTTATGGGAACAGTCTTGGCGGCCCCGCGGACATTCGATGCGCCCATCCAGCCCACAAATGTGGCTTGTGGCGCCGACAGAGCCATCCAGATGCCCCGTTCTCCTATTCTCTCGCCTTAACGACTTTATACCAGCTGCTAGCCGCCCGTTTGCTGATGCAGTTCAGCATGCGTAGAGCCCGGCCGAGCACTGCAGGATCAAGAGCGCATCTAGGCTGTCGATCACGCCGTTTCCGTCTAGGTCGGCGCGGCCCGCACAGGGCACCTGCAGGAGCAGGCCCGCTGCCTTTTGGAGAACCAACTGGGCGTCACGGCTGTCCGTCCGGCCATCGCAGTTCACATCGCCAGTAGGGTGAGGTGTAGGCGTGCCGGTTGGCCGTGGAGTGCGGGTCCGCGTAGGCGTCCAGGTCGGTGTGGGCGTGATGGTCGAGGTAGGCGTGATTGTGCTCGTCGGCGTTTGGGTCGGCGTTGGAGGCCCTAGTCCGTTCGGTTCCAGAACATAGACGCCCGAGGTGGTGCCGACGTAGATGTTTCCGCCTAGACCTATCGCTACACCGAGCGCCTCGCCTTGTACCTCGGCCAAGGTGCTTGTCGAACTAGCGGCGCGTCCGTCAGCGGATAGCTCGATCCGCCAAACGTGGCCAGGCGATGTAATAGACACGCTGATGAGATCGCCGCGCATGATGCCGTCAAAAGCATCGCTCGCGTACTCCGTGAGACCCTCACAGAGTGGGCACGTCGTTAATATGGGAGCGGTATAATCGTCGTTGCTTGGCTCATCACCGGGGTGGAATGCGGCCTGCCTAGGATCGAAACGAGCGCGATTTAGGTTTGGGTCGCCGTAGTAATTGCCCTTCTCAATAAGGTTGAGCTCGTCAGGTCCAGCTCCTCCGTTGTCGGTCGCGTAGATCCTTCCGTTGCTGTGGACAACCATGCCGTACGGGTTCTTGAGACCGGTAGCGTAGACCCGTACATCACCCGACACCTGATCAACTCCATGGTCTTGGGGCTCGCCCGGCGGATCGTATGTGACCGCTCCGTTAAAGTCGGGAGCGTTGACATCGGCGATGAGTATCGCCCCAGCGAGAGGAGTGTGGTTCGTCCCGTGAGATCCGCCCTGTGCAATCAGTAGCTGGTTTTCGCTGTTGAACGCAAGCGCATTGGTCAGTTCCAAGAACGGCGAGTCCGGCAGTCCTGAGATGACGTCCTCGCGCTCCCAGGAAGGCGATCGAAATCGCGCTACCCCACCGCGCAGCCTGTACGTGTTATTCGGCTCAAAGTGGCTGGCGTAGAGTGTCGGAACCGACGCAGTCGGATCGAATGCCATGCCCAGAACATACTGCGTGTCGGACGAGATCACCTCGCTGGCGTCTACGTGTGTGCCGGTTAGATCGAGCGTCAGCGCGCTAATCCCGCCAAGCGTGCCCATGTACAGCCGTCCGTCCGGTCCGAACGCAAGGGCGGAGATGTAGCCTGAGGATTCTTTCAGCGTCCCCACCGTGAGCACCGGCCCCAGCTCCGGCCCGGCGTCCCCGTCCGACGCGCCAGCAACGCTTAGGAACGTCGCCGCCGAGGCGGCCGCGAGGAGTACCAGCGTGATCAACCGAGTGTGCATCTTCACCCCAGGAAGCCTAGTCTAGCTCACGTGACCGCTTCGCGTCGCAGCCGTGCTAGCATGGGGCGTCATGAGCTGCCCTCGCTGCTCCGCTGCGCTGCGCGCCGCCACGGCCCGAGGCGTCCGCTATCGACGCTGCCCGAAGTGCGGCGGGAGCTGGTTCGCCGGCGACAAGCTGCGCGTCCTCAAGGACACGGCCGCCGGCGGCGACTACCGCTGGATCGAGATCGACCTCTGGCAGGACCGCGACAAGTTTCGCGCCGGCAAGCAGGAGAAACTCGTCTGCCCGAAGGACAGGCAGACGATGGTCACCGTGCGCTACGGCGACTCGGACGTGCGCGTCGACACCTGCCCGGACTGCCGCGGCGTCTGGCTGGACGCGAAGGAGTACGCGAAGATCGTCAAGTACCTGGAGCAGCGCGTCGATACCGAGACGGTCGCCGGCTACCTCGATGAGCTGCGCGACGAGTTCGTCGACATCTTCACCAACCCGAAGCACGCCGGCAGCGAGGCCGGCAACTTCCTCAAGGTGCTCCACCTGCTGGAGCTGCGCTTCTTCGTCCAGCACTCCAATATCGGGGCGGCGCTACGGTCCGGTGCCCGGGGCATCCCCGGCGCCTAGCCATGCGCCGGCTCCGCCGCCTGCTCGACTGGCTGCGCAGTCTGCTCGGCATGAGGCTGCCGCCCGTGCCGCGTGAGCCCGCGGTCTTCCGGCCGATCGGCGTGGTGCGCAACAACGTCCACGAGCGCTACGAAGGTTGGGAGAGCGTCCGCTCCGACCTGATCTTCCGCGACGACCTGCTCGAGGCGCTCGACGGCATCGAAGGCTACTCGCACGTCATCGTCGTCTTCTACCTGCACGCCGTGCCGGACGAGGAGCTGACGTCGGGCCGCATCCACCCGCGGGGCGACCCGCAGTACCCGCTCCAGGGCGTCCTGGCGACGCGCAGCCAGCGCCGCCCGAACGGCATCGGCGTCGCGGTGGTGCCGCTGCTGCGCCGACGGCGCAACGTCCTGCGCGTGCGCGGCCTGGACGCCATCCACGGCACGCCACTGCTCGATATCAAGCCGTACATCCCGCGCTACGACAGCGTTCCTGACGCCAAGGTCCCGGACTGGGTGACGGGGCGGTGACTAGCTGATCTGGCGTCGCGACGTGTCAGGTCGGCGGAGTGCGGTCGAGATGACGGCCCCTACGACGATCGCCGCCGCGACGCCGAGCGCGTACAAGCCGGCCAGCCAGACGACGACCTGCTCGATCTGGCAGTACTCGCCTTCCTCGCCACTCGGGCAGGCATCCCAGTTCCACACCTGGCGGTCCAGCAGGATGGCACCGAACGCGATCGGGATGGACGCGAGTCCCAGCCAGGTCAGGCCCGGCAAGCGGTGGCAGCCGAGACCGACGAGAAGGCCTATGACCGGACAGAGCACCAGCCAGAAGAAGAACAACGGCGTGCTCTCGCGCACGTTGACCAGCCAGAATAACCCGACACCAAGCGCCCAGATCGCACACAGCGCCACAAGCGATTCCACCCAGCGCATCGAGCCTCCGAGCACCGCCGCAGTATAGCGCCGCGGCATTCGATCTGTGGCCAGCACTCCCGCCGCGCTACGATGCCTTCGCCATGCGATCAAACGCCGCCCGGCTGCTGCAGCGCGAAGACCAGGTCATCCCCGACTACCTCCGGCGCGGGCTCGCCGTGGTGTTCGTCGGGATCAACCCGGGCCTCGCGTCCGCCGCGGCCGGCCACCACTACGCCGGCCCGACGAACCACTTCTGGCCGCTCCTCCACGAGGCCGGCTTCGTGCCGGAGCGGCTGACCTTCTACGACGACTGGCGGACGCCGCGCTTCGGCGTGGGACTGACCAACCTGGTCGACCGCGCCTCGCGCAACATGGATGAGCTCTCGCGCGACGAGCTGCGCGCCGGGGCCGAACGGTTGCGCGACAAGCTGCGCCGCTATCGGCCGCGCGTCGTCGCGTTCAACGGCAAGGCGATCGCCGAGGCGTTCCTGGGCGGCCGCTGCGCGCTCGGGCTGCAGCCGGAGCGCTGGGAGGGCATGGCGGTCTTCGTCATGCCCTCGACGAGCGCCCGCGCCGCGTCGTACCAGCGGCCGGCCAAGCTGGCCTTCTTCCGCGAGC